>CAMVTN010000027.1 GCA_947170415.1 uncultured Lachnospiraceae bacterium
AGGGCTTTCTTCATATCTTTTAATATTTATTACTGCTGAAGCGCACTTACTACTGCCGGAAGGAACTGTTTCTTTCTGGAAACCACACCCGGGAGAAGTGCTGAATTTTCTCCGGTCTTTTTGCCGTTAAAGGCATTTTCGATAGTAACATCCGCATCTTTACCGGTAAAGAATACCTCAGAAGACTCTGAAAGAATATCAGTAAAGAGAATGAATATCATATCAAGCTTATTATCTACTCTCTGATTTTCAAGCTCTTCTGCTACTCTCTTTTCAATCTCTTTAAGCTCTTCTGCGTCCATGGAACTGATCTGACCGATACCGATAGTCATATCATTTACAGAGAAACGCTTGAAGTCCTGATGAATGATCTCATCTGCAGTCTTGCTTCCGAGGTTACTTCCTGCTCTGAACATTTCCATAGCAAATTTCTCAGGATCAATACCTGAAATCTCTGCAAGAGCAGCTCCTGCCTTACGATCAACCTCTGTACATGTAGGAGAACGATAAAGCAGAGTATCGGAAACGATCGCTGCAAGAAGAAGACCTGCAGTATTCTTGTCGATCTCAACATTATATTCCTGATACATCAGATAAACGATCGTAGAAGTACTTCCAAGAGGCTGATTTCTGAAAAATACAGGTCCCATGGTTTCGATCGTACCAAGTCTGTGATGATCGATGATCTCCATGATCTCAGCATTTTCGATACCGTTTACTGCCTGGCTCTTTTCATTATGGTCCACAAGGATCACACGCTTCTTTCTTGCACCGAGGAAGTTACGGCGAGAGATCATTCCTACGTAGCGGTCATTATCATCAAGGACAGGGAAATAACGATGATGCTCTTTTGCCATTACGGCCTGAATATCCTCAATGTAATCATTCATGCGGAATGTCACGAGATTCTTTTCCTTCATGAAATAACTGATAGGAAGACTCTGGTTTATAAGACGAGCCGCTGTAAATGTATCATGCGGAGTACTGATGATCTTGCAGCCGTGCTCCTCTGCCTGCTTCTTAATAGTTGAAGCGATGCTGGATCCTTCACATACGATAAGGCATCCTGCATTCATTTCTATAGCGCAAAGCTGGGACTCATAACGGTTTCCAAGGATAACCACATCGCCCGGCTCTACATATTTCTCAATCTCTTCCGGATTTCCGGCTGCGATCAGTACTTTACCCTTTTCGATGCAATCATCGATCTCTCCTACGATCATCGTACCTGCGAGACTGTCTACCACATTCTGATAGCTTGTCTTTGCCATTGAAAGCATCTTTGAATCATAGAGATCCATATATGACTCTACGATATCACCCATTGTGATGACACCTTCAAGTGCTTTTCCCTGTGTGACTGCCAGAGTAACAACATCCTCATCTCTCATGATCTTCCATGCTGCTTTCATGGAAATATCACGGGATACGCCTGCTACCATCTTGATCTCCATGTCACGCACCTGAGTACGGACATCCTTGATGTAGGCCGGCTCTTCTACTCCGAGTTTATCAAGCACATACTGGGTCTCTTCATTCAAATGACCCGCTCTGCAGTCAAGATAAATGTCTCCTGTTACTTTGCTCTTCAGCCTTGAATATGCTATAGCGGCGCAGATAGAATCCGTATCAGGATTCTTATGACCGATCACAAGCACAGGCTGATGACTCCTTTTTTCCATCTAAATCCTCACTTACTACCCTGGACCGAAAGCATGCTCCGATCCATCGATCGTGCGAAAGTCCACACGACCATGACTTTTCCATAATCCTCTAGTTAACCTCAGCTAACTCATTGTCCACGAGGACAAAAAACTAATTTGTTGATAGTTTTACAGTATAACAGCTGAACAATGACGGGGCAAGTATCGTTATTAATTAATCAATAATCAATCAACATTTATCCAGTACCTTTCCGTTATCTGTCCCTCATCCGGTCCTTCAACTTCATTTTCAAGGACACCTCCGCATTTCAGTATGACTCCTCTGGATGCGGCATTATCGTCATCACAAGTTATAAGTACCCTGTCAAGACCGATCTTTGCTGCTTCTTTAAGCACAAGTTTCAGCATTTCTGCCGCATACCCTTTTCGTCTCTCGGAAGGCCTCACACTATAACCGATATTTCCGCCATAACGAAGAAGCCATTTATTGAGCCTGTGCCGCAGATCTATCATTCCTATAAGCCGTTCATTTTTATCTAACGCAAGAAACGTGCTTGCCGGCACAAAACCTTCACTTACTGTTTCTTCCTGTCTGTTTCTCCTGTTGGCAGCAAGCCACTCATCATAGGTTTCATAGCCTTCCAGTCCCGCGCCGCCGTTTACTGTCTCTTCTCCGACATCCCAGGTCTCATGAAGATAATCGGTCACCTGCTCCTCGTCACATTCTTCCGCGAAACGTAAGTGTATTCTGCTCTCTTCGGATGTTTTATGTTTTTTTCGCATATATTTTTGCATTGAAAAGCCCCTCCTTTTTATGGGAGGGGCGCATCTTTTATATTGTTACAGTTCCCTTTGGAGCATCCGCGCCAGTGTTTCCACCCTTAACCTGTTCAAAGGTTCTCTGGATAGACTCAGAAGGCTCCGGAGTGCAAAGTGAAACAACAACATTTACGACCAGTGCCACTACAAACGCAGGAAGCAGTTCATATATTCCAAAGATCCCACCATGCGGTGCTACAAGGTACTTCCACACAAATACCATGATACCACCTGCAGCCATGGAAGCTGTTGCTCCCTCACGAGTGCTTCTCTTCCAGAAAAGAGCCAGAAGTACAACCGGTCCAAATGCAGCGCCAAATCCTGCCCAAGCAAATGATACCACACGGAACACACTGCTGCTCGGATTCCATGCAAGAATTACTCCGATAATCGCTATCACTACGACTGTAAGACGTGCAACAAGCATGGATGTCTTCTTACTGAGCTTTATCCCCAGGAAGTCATGCAGCAGATCCTCTGACATACTGCTGGCTGCCGCAAGGAGCTGTGAATCCGCTGTAGACATAGTCGCTGCAAGTATTCCTGCCATGATAACACCGGCAACGATAGAAAACAGAATACCGCTGCTGCTCATAAGATCTGCAATACGAATGATGATGGTCTCGGACTCAGCACTTGTTGTAAGGAAATCAAACTTTCCTGCTGCCGATACACTGTAACCTATGATACCGATAAATACTGCGATCGCCATGGAGAGAACTACCCATACAGCAGCTATACGTCTTGAAAGCTTTATTTCCTCCGGATTACGGATAGCCATAAAACGAAGAAGGATATGAGGCATTCCGAAATAACCAAGTCCCCATGCGAGAGTTGATATCACTGAAAGGAAACCAAAAGTTCCTGCGCTTCCACTTGCTGCATCATAACCCTGTGTCAGATTGAGATAACCCGGAAGTGATCTCGCATTTTCTACTACCGTACCAAGACCTCCAGCCTGAGTAATACCAAATACGATAACGATCAGGAGTGCTGCAGACATTACAACCGACTGGATAAGATCAGTTGTTGAAACTGCAAGAAATCCTCCGAGTACGGTATATCCTATGATAACTGCTGCACCGATCAGCATTGCTACGTGATAATCCCAGCCAAAAAGACTGTTAAAGAGAGTTCCTACCGCCTTAAATCCGGATGCTGTGTAAGGAACAAAGAATATCAGTATTACAAGCGCTGCAATGCAGGAAAGGATATGTTTCTTATCCTCATATCTTCTGGAGAAGAAATCCGGAACAGTATTTGCGCCTATTGTTGCGGAATAAATACGGATCCTTTTTGCGACCAGCAAAAAGTTCAGATATGTTCCAACAGCAAGACCGATGACTGTCCATCCTACCTCTGCAACACCACAGAGATAAGCAAGTCCCGGAAGTCCCATCAGAAGGTATGAGCTCATATCCGATGCCTCTGCACTCATGGCTGTAACTACCGGATGAAGTCCTCGTCCTCCAAGATAGAAATTAGCTGTGTCATCCGCACTTCCCTTACGGCTGTAATAAACACCGATAAGAACTGTGACCGCAAGATATGCGATGATCGCGATCAATACGCAAATACTTGTGCTTGTCATAATCTCTCCTCCATTTTTCAAAATTCATATATTTTTCAATGAAGAGTACTATAGCACAACTAATAATAGACCAAAATACAGAATGTGGTATAGAATTAATTCTATACCACATTCTGTATTCCACCCTTTAACACGCGTATTCATGCAATTTTTATACTAGACTGGAGTCTATCCTTATTACCGTATTTTTATAAAAAATATTTTTAAAATTGGTAGCCTTTCAGGAACATCGGCATCATTCTGTCCGCATTTTGCACCAAAGAATACTCTCCATCCTCAAGACACCAGTCATATAAAAGTGCTCTCTCAAACATAGCGTAATCATTTACTATCTGATTTGCCGTCATATCTGTCCGAAGTTCATTTCGTTCCTGCCCCTTTCGCACAGTCTGGCTGAGCATCTTAAAATAGATGCGCTTCCGGTCCAGAAGATGCTTTTCTCCGTGAGTTATGAGCTGTGACGAAAAGAGACGCGCCAGCAATTCAATAGAAACCGAAGAGTCGATCATTTCAAACAGTTCATGATTCATATGAACGAGCTTATCTATGGCATTCATATCAGGATCCATGCTTTTCTGCAGTTCTTCATATTTCTCGTCAAAAAGAATGTTCAGCGATCCAAGCAGCGCATCCTTTCCTTCAAAATAATGATAGAAAGATCCCTTGGAGGTTCCCGATTCAAAGACAATATCGTCAATCGTTGTATCATCGTAGCCCTGTTCATAAAACAGCTTCCACGCAGCAGATACGATTTTTTGCTTTGTATTTCTTCCGTTTTTTCTCGCCATACAAGTCTCCGATACTAGGTCGTCAGACCTCATCCACAACCTGGAAAATATAGAACTTAAGATAATAGCTTGCATCATTTGCCCAGAGGATCGGATGATCCGGTCCCTGCTGACGGAACTCGATCTGACGCAGACGCTTATGTGCATCTCTCGCTGCCTCTTTTATGGTTTTCATAAAGAGATCCTGCTCCATAAAATGTGAGCAGCTGCAGGTTGCAAAATAGCCGCCATCTTTTGTGATCTTTAATCCACGAATATTGATCTCACGGTAACCTGTCACCGCTTTCTTTACGGAAGCACGCGACTTTGTAAATGCAGGCGGATCAAGTATAACTACGTCAAACTTACGATTTTCTTTCTCAAGTCTCGGAAGGATCTCAAAAGCATCTCCTACTTCATATGAGATAATATCCTGCAATCCATTGAGCTTTGCATTTTCCGCTGCCTGCTCTATTCCAAGATCTGATGCATCAACGGACAGAACAGATTTTGCGCCTGCCGCTGCCGCATTCAGTCCAAATGAACCGGTATGAGTGAAACAGTCAAATACTTCCGCACCCTTGCAGACCGATCTTATGGACATACGGTTAAGCTTCTGATCCAGGAAAAATCCTGTCTTCTGTCCATTTTCCACATCTACATTATATTTTATTCCGTTTTCAATTATCTGAACCTTTGTATCAAAGCTGTCTCCGATGAATCCCTTTGTGAGCTCCATACCTTCCTGTTTGCGGACTTTCGCATCACTTCTCTCATAGATTCCCCGAACCTTTATCCCATCTGCCGCAAGTACTTTTTTACCTTCGTCAAGGATCAGTTCCTTCATCCGGTCTGTTCCGAGAGCAAGAGACTCTATTACCAGAACATCCGCAAATTTATCAATTGTTATTCCCGGAAGAAAATCCGCCTCACCAAAGATCAGACGGCAGGAATCCGACACAGTTCCCTCATAATGGAAGAGCGAATCCTCCGTATCAAATCCGTATACATGCTTTCTGTAGTCCCATGCATTCTGCACTCTCCTGCGGATAAGCTCCTCCGTAACCGTATTTTCCTTCCTTCGTGACATGAGACGCACACGTATTTTAGATACGTTATTTATAAATCCATATCCAAGGAAAAAACCGTCAAAATCATTTACTTCGACGATATCACCATTTTCGTACTCACCCTCATATCGGGCAATCTCATTATCAAAAACCCAAAGACCTCCGGATTTTATTGTCCTTCCTTCGCCCTTCTTCAGGATTATTTTTGCTCCGCTGATGCTTATGCTCATATATATACCTCCGGTTTTCCCAGACACTTTAAGATCTTTTGACCCAAACTTATAACCAACACATTATAATGAGTGCTTTTATCCGAGTCAACAAAGCCATTTTGTTAAGTTGTATTTAATTCGAAATATTTTACTTATTTCAAACAATTTTACCCATGATTATACGGCATTTTGACCGATATTCCGTTGTTTGAGCATTATTTTTTAGTTATAATATATGATATGTGGTACAACCAGTCATGATTGTACACGCGTTACGACATGTGTCGTTTTAGCGTCACATTAAATCAGCTAAACATAAGGAGAAATCTACTATGTACAAATTCACTCTAAACGAAACCTCTTATCACGGCAAGGGTGCCATCGAGGCAGTTCCGCAGGAGATCAAGGCTCACGGTTTCAAAAAAGCATTCGTAGCTTCCGATCCTGACCTTGTTAAATTTAATGTTACCAGTAAAGTTACCGACCTTTTAGAAAAAGAAGGTATTCCTTACGAGCTCTACAGCAATATTAAGCCAAACCCGACCATTGAGAACGTACAGACAGGTGTACAGGCATTCAAGGACAGCGGTGCTGATGTGATAGTAGCAATCGGCGGCGGTTCTTCCATGGATACTTCCAAGGCCATCGGTATCATCATTACAAACCCTGAGTTTGCTGATGTTCGCTCCCTTGAAGGTGTTGCTCCTACAAAGAATAAATGCGTTCCGATCATCGCAGTAGCTACAACAGCAGGTACCGCTGCTGAGGTTACCATCAACTACGTTATCACTGATGTTGAGAAAAAGAGGAAGTTCGTTTGCGTTGACCCTAAGGATATCCCGATCGTCGCAGTAGTTGATCCCGACATGATGAGCTCTATGCCTAAGGGCCTCACAGCTGCAACCGGAATGGATGCTCTGACTCATGCTATCGAAGGCTACATCACAAAGGGCGCATGGGAACTTTCCGATATGTTCCACTTAAAGGCAATCGAGATCATTTCCCGTTCACTTCGTGATGCTGTAAACAATACCACAGAAGGACGGGAAGGAATGGCTCTCGGCCAGTATGTTGCCGGCATGGGCTTCTCAAACGTAGGTCTTGGTGTTGATCACTCCATGGCTCATACACTTTCAGCATGGTATGATATGCCTCACGGAAAGGCATGCGCTACTCTTCTCCCGACTGTAATGAGATTTAACGCTCCCGCAACCGGCGAAAAGTATCGCGAGATCGCACGCGTTATGGGCGTTGAAGGTGTTGACTCCATGAGTCAGGACGAGTACCGCGAAGCAGCTATAAATGCTGTTCAGAAGCTCGGTGAAGATGTTGGCATCACCATGAGTCTCAAGGGTGTTGTTCCGGAAGAGGATATCCCGCAGCTTGCACGTGACGCAAAGGCTGACGCATGCACACCGGGTAACCCGAGAGATGTCTCCATCGAAGAGATCGAAGAAATGTACAAGAGCCTGTTAAAGTAATATTTCTGCAAACACTCACACTAAAAGAAAAGCTGTGCTCCGAGTTTGATCGGAAGCACAGCTTTTTTTCATGCCGTGAAAGTTTCTTTTATTTTTTCCTTGCTTCGTCGTTTATCAGCATACATTTCTTTATCAGCTCTCATGCGGATATCTTCTATCCCCTTATCCTTTGAAGGATCAAAAAACGCATAGCCTGCAGCCATATACAGAGGCGCATCCTTATGTGTTAAATTATACTTAGCTTCAATATTTCTTAGATGTGTTATCTGTTTTCTCAGGGTTTCTTCCGACGAATTACGTATTATGATACAAAACTCATCTCCGCCTATCCTGAAGCACAGACCTGTTTTTCCAAAAACCGAATTTATACTATCAGCCGCAGCACATATGATCCTGTCTCCATCCGCATGTCCTCTAGTATCATTAACTGTTTTGAGATTATTTAGATCAAGGGTCAGGACACATACGCTTCCATCTATCTTCGTATTTCGACAGGTACTCTCGTAACAGTTTCTATTCGCAAGTCCGGTAAGAACATCTTTTTCGGCCAGCTGCTTGTAAATCTGAATATCACGATTTTCTTCCAGAATAGCCCTGCTGTCCATACTGATCGCAAGCCACGTAAATACGCAAAACAAAACCATAAACGCGATAGGTATCATAAACGTGCTGTCATTTACGGTATAGTAGGTCGTCAGCGTAAATAATATACTCATAAAGAACAGAAACAGACCTGCCACACTAACTTTCATACTGCGCGTCAACTGACGTTTTATCATCGCACTGACTATCGCATATATCATATACACCATAGCAAACAGGATGCTTAAATGGGTAAAAGGCAGCTGCTGACGTAATTCCCTTATCCCCAGAAACTGCATAGAGACATTTACTATCGGGATCACGACAACTACAATACTGAGCAGCTTGAATAATAAAGAATCATTGAGTTTATAGAATTTCTTCGTAAATACTACCAAAGGAAAACTCATTGAAAGAAGACATAAATGACCTATAAAATAAACTGCCACATAATTCGACACTTCAAGGAGAACAAACTCCGACACAAGGATAGTCCATATACCAAGCAGAACACATATTGTAGCAAAATAAGGTATATACGATCCTTTTTCAGCCATACGTATAACAAATACCCAGTTTATAAATAAAAATATGCCTATTCCTGAAACGATCAGACCAAGTATCATCTGGATTATCGATCTTTTCAAGATAGAACGGTACAATTTCACCGCCGTGCCGCAGCTTATCTTTATATTATGATTAAAACCTTCATTTGTTTGGCTTTTTAAGACTATATCTATTTTTGAAGAATCCGGAGGTACAGAAATAATATTCCAGGTACTTCCTGTGGTATTACAAAAAATCGACTTTGAAGCAGTTCTCGAGTAAATTTTGTACCCGTCCGCCAGCACCGTAAGATCCCAATGATCGATATATATTCCTATTGCTCCGCCCTTTTCCATTATCTCCCGTGTTTTCAGAGTATAGGATGTACTTTTGGCAGTTTTATAGGAGCTGTCTATGGTAAGAGATGAAATAATGTCATCCTTCTTTGTCCCAAACGGCTTTTCATAATCGGAATTGATACAGAAAACTGACAAGATAACCGCTGCAACAAGCAGCAGCACATAGAAAAAACTAATACGTGACGTGAAATTCCGTGTATCCATAACTTAAACCCTATCTAACGTGCCCCTTAGGTACTTTCCCAATTATATCAACAATTAGTATTGTTTTTCACTATTTTCAAGACAAAATTATTAACGAAATTGACCGCTATCAAAGAAGTATTTTCCAATAATTAGAAAAAAGAGATCCCCTGTCACAGGAGATCTCTCTTCGATCACTTCATAGATTTTATTTTATTTTTCGCAGCTTCCAGCTGATTATCGGTTTTATCCTTCAAATACTGTTCAGAGTCAAAATCAACCTTTATATCAGGCTCAATACCTGTTCCCTGGATATTTACTCCACTTGGAGTATAGTATTTTGCTGCCGTGATCTTTATGGCACTTCCGTCACCGATACCATATACATTCTGTACTATGCCTTTACCGAAAGTAGTTGTTCCGACCAGCACGCCTGCCTTTGTATCCTTTATTGCACCGGCGAGTATTTCGGATGCACTTGCACTGTTTCCGTCAACCAATACCACCATCGGCATTCCAAGCGACTTTCCGTCGTTTCCATCATAGTCCTTTTCATTACCGGCTTTATCAAGCGTATATACAATTCTGCCATCCGGCAACAGCTCATCAGCGATCTTTACTACGACGTCCAGATTTCCACCCGGATTACCTCTGAGATCCAGGATAAATTTCTTCATTCCCTGACTCTTCAAACTCTCAAGGCCCTCATGGAACTGTTTTGTAGTGACTGAATCAAACTGTCCGAGTATCATATATCCGACTTCTTTATCGATCATATTTACAGAAACAGTCTGAATATCGATCGGTTTTCTTTCCACGGTATACTCAACTTCTTTACCATCCCTAAGCATGGTAAGAACTACTTTGGTCCCTTCTTCTCCGCGAACCCTCTTTACCAGATCAGTTATGGTCAATCCTTCAACCGCTTCTCCATCTACCTTGTAAAAAACATCACCAACCTGAAGTCCTGATGCTTCTGCTGGCGAACCGGCGGTAAATCCAACAATATAGCATTTCCCCGTCGCTTCATTCATACTCAGAGTCGCTCCGATACCCTGAAAGGATCCGTTTGTCGCCTCCGAAAGCTGTTTATACTCTTCCTGTGTATAATACTCGGAATACGGATCATTAAGAGAACCAACCATCCCCTTATACAATCCTTCGATCCTGTCATCGTTGGTCATACCGGATTCATCATCATTATAATTCACGTAGTACGCATCTATAATATCATTCAAAAAACCGATCTTATCCTGAACTTTCGTACTAAGGAGCTGACTTCCTTCATCTTTCTTAAAGCCATTACCCGTAAAATAATTAAAACCTGCATTACCTGCAAATATCAGCAGCAAAATACCAATAGAAACCAGTATTCCCGTAATGCAGCCTGCTGCAAACCCAAACCTTTTTTTCATTTCATTATCCTGCCTTTACTACCCGATATATCCCCTCATACCGCGTACTCCGCGTTATCAGCCAAGATAATTCCATGGACTTACATACGCACCGTCCTTCCTCACTCCGAAATGAAGATGAGGGCCGGTACTCCGTCCCGTGGAACCAACAGCTGCAATTTTTTGTCCCTTGGTCACAGACTGACCCGCAGAAACATTTAATGCCGAAGCATGCATATATATAGTGATCAGACCGCTTCCGTGATCGATCATGACATAATTACCCATAGATGCCGAATAAGCTGCCGCTACAACTGTACCATCATATGCTGCAAGTATCGGAGAACCTGCAGGTGCCGCAAGATCGATACCGTTATGCATCATCTCTACTCCGAGAGTTGGATGCATTCTCATTCCATAATCATCGGATATGCGCGTATACGACGGAGCCGGAAATGCAAACATACCGCCGTCATATGTACGTGCAGTCTTATTTGCAGCCGCAAGTGCCTGCTTTTCAGCAGCTATCGCTGATTCCAGCGCTTTTATCTGCGCATCCTGCGCAGCTATCATTTTTTTGTACTCATCTATCTGCTGCTCTTTAGTACCGATCAGAGCCTCATACTGTTGAACCTGCTTTGATTTTTCAGACATGAGACTATTTAATTCATCAGCCTTATCCTGTTGTTCCTTGCGGTTCTGTTCCAGATCCTTCTGCCTTTTTTCCAGTTTTGCCTGTGCTTCCTGGAGTTTTTGTTGTGCAGTCTTAAAATCCGTCAGCTTTTTTTCATCGTAAGATGCTATTTTTTCTGCATATACAGCATTATTAAGAAAATCTCCAAAATCCGTACTTGCAAAAACGATCTCCAGAAGAGTTGAATTCCCCGCTTCATACATAAAGCGTATCCTCTTCTTCATAGATTCATATTGATTATCGACCTCTGCCTTCGCTTCATCAACCTCTGTCTTTGCCTCATCTATCGCGATCTCGTTCTCGCTTATGGACTTATCAAGCTCATCGATTTTTTTCTGGACATCATCCGACTCTGCATCAAGTTCTTTTATTGTTCCCTCAATCTGTGCCTGCGCCGATTCAAGAGCATTAACTTCCTTTTCCAGTCCGGCACTGCCGGCTTTCAGAGCATCCTGCTCTTTTTTTGCATCGGAGACCTGTCCTTCTTTTTTCCTGATAGATTCATTTGTAAGCGAAGAAGAGGAAGAAGATGTTTTTTTATCTTCTCCCTCTCCCTTGGTTGCAGCACATACTTCCCCCTGTACCAAAGAGAAAGATCCTGAAGTTGTTGTGATAGCAAATGCCAGAAGCAGCAATAGAATTTTTTTCTTCATACACGTAGATGCTTTCTTGCTGTCGTAAAGCTGCCCAGGAAACCGATGCCTACGCCAAGGATCAGCGCTACCGGTACCAACGTGCTGAAAATCTGATGAATGGACAGAAACTGCAGCAGTGAATCAAGGACTTTGAATCTATCTGCAAGGTAAATAACTGTTCTCTGATAAATAATGTAGATCGCAACAAGCGGAAGTGAAGCTCCGACAAGTCCCAGAAGCATACCCTCGATCACGAAGGGCGCACGTACCACAAAGTCCGTTGCACCGATCAGCTTCATGATACCGATCTCTTCTCTGCGTACCGTGATACCGAGTGCTACAGTATTACTGATAAGGAATATAGATACCGCAAGAAGTATCAGGATTATTCCGAGTGATACGACACCTATAAGAGAATTTACACTGGTCAGCATATTCGCAACGATCGCAGATTTTCTGACCGTCCGCACTCCATCGATCCCTTCCAGATATGTGACGAGGTTTTCCTGCATAGAGATGTCATTCATATATATCTCGTAGTTGGAATCCTCCGCCAGCGGATTATCATCACCGAAAGAATCTACGTAATCGCCAAGGTGTTCCTGCTTAAATGATTCCCAGGCTTCCTCAGCCGACACAAATACGATTTTTGAGACTTCAGCCCTCTTACTTATCTCAGTTCCGATTTCCTGTATCTTTTCATCAGAAATACCCTCATCAAAGAACACTGTGACCGCAACTCCGGACTGTGCCTGACGTACGATATTTGAGAAATTCAGAACTATCGCATAGAACATTCCAAACAAAAAAACACATGCAGCAATGGTTGCAACCGGTGCCAGTGAAAAGATCTTGTTTCTCCAGATATTTTTTATACCCTGTCCAAATGTGTAAAAAAATGTACTAATCCTCATCGATATAACCGCCCTTTTTCTGATCGCTTACAATAATACCCTTCTTCATAGTGATTACACGCTTCTGCATGGCGTTCACTATTTCCCGATTGTGCGTAACGACGAGTACCGTAGTTCCATTTTTATTTATCTGCTCAAGAAGCTTCATAATCTCCCATGAATTCTTGGGGTCAAGATTACCGGTAGGCTCATCAGCAAGCAGGATCGGCGGCTTATTAATGATCGCTCTTGCCAGCGCGACTCTCTGCTGCTCACCTCCGGAAAGTTCCCTCGGTCTGCTCTTATACTTTTCCGCAAGTCCCACAAGAGACAGCACACTCGGCACGTTTTTACGGATCTGTCTCACAGGAACTGCCAGTATTCTCTGAGCAAATGCCACATTTTCATATACATTTCGGTCTTTTAACAAACGGAAATCCTGAAATACAACGCCTAAGCCGCGGCGATACTTCGGGATCTTATTGTGCCGGAGTTTTCCGACATCAGTGTGATTAACGATGATTTTTCCGCTGGTGGGTGTCAGCTCTCTAAGGAGCAGTTTGATCAATGTAGATTTGCCGGATCCGCTATCACCTACGATAAAAACGAATTCGCCTTTTTCGACATGAAGACTTATATTATTCAATGCCGGAGAGCCCGTCGAATAGGACTTACTCACATCTTCAAGAATTATCATAATAGAGATTCCCCTCTGCTCTTTCTTAGCAGGCTCTCTAAAGCCTTTGCCCGCTAACTGAATTGTACCTATAATAACACATCTGCGGAGCAAATTCAGTAGACTAACCACCATTTTTGCTCCGCAGATTAAAAAATCATAAATTATTCATATTTTCTTCAGAAATGATGTAAGGGTCAAAAGTAAATTTTGCCCCTTACTTTTTTCACCCTGTCATCTTAAAAATTATACGTTTCCATATATTTCATGTACTTTGCGACCATAAGGGCGATCTTGAACGTGATCGCATCTTCAAAAGTCCTGAGGTCAAGTCCTGTTGTCTTTTGAAGCTTATCAAGTCTGTACACCAGTGTGTTTCGATGTATATAGAGCTGACGACTGGTCTCTGACACATTAAGGGAATTTTCAAAGAATTTGTTGATAGTTGCCAGTGTTTCCTCGTCAAATTCTTCCGGTGATCTGCCGCCGAATATCTCCTTAATAAACATCTTACAAAGAGGAATAGGAAGCTGATATATAAGTCTTCCGATACCTAATGAACTATAAGCTATTATATCACGCTCTTCGAAGAATATCTTTCCTACATCAAGGGCCATCTTAGCCTCTTTATAAGAGCGGCTCACATCTTTTATTTCTCTTCTAATGGAATCAAGCAGCTTCTGCGCTGATGTTGTGATCTCCGTCGTAAGATCGTCTTCTTCAAGTTCTTTTACGATGATCACATTCTTTTCATCTACAGCAGTCACAAAATCTTTTGCATGAGCGCCAAAGAATGTTCTGATGCTCTCAAGAGCAGCCGTATTATTCTCACTTTCTGCTTCAACCAGCATGACAACCCGCTTCACATCAGTCTCGATATGGAGCTTCTTTGCCCTGTTAAATATATCCACGAGCAGAAGGTTATCAAGAAGCAGGTTTTTGATAAAGTTATCCTTATCAAACCTTTCCTTATATGCGACCAGCAGATTCTGAATCTGGAATGCTGCGATCTTTCCGATCATATACGCATCGTCCGTACCGCCATTAGCGATAAGGATGTATTCCAGCTGTCCGTCATCATCATGGATCTTAAAGAACTGATATCCACGGATTTCCTGGCTGTCTGCCGGGGAAGATGCAAAACTCATCACATCTTTGTCAGAAGCGCTGAAGTCACGAAAAGTGGATGCCAGGTTTTTTCCCTCAGTATCCATAACGCACATATCGATCCTAGTGATGTTTTTCAAGCCGTCAACGGTGTTCTGTAAAATTTGATTAGAAATCATGATCTTCTCCTTTTTGTGCAAAAGTGCCCCCACACTTTTTACACGTTCCCCACAATGCTATTCCATTTTAATACAAAAGAACAAAAATAGAAAGAGAAAACACAAGATTTTTATGCAATATTGTCAGTCCATTATATCGTGTTTTTTCACTATCTCGTTATCATCCGCAACAATCGGGCTTTTTTCCTGATTCTGTGTATATCGTGCTGCGGCAGAATGGAAAAAATGCTTTAGTAAAAATTCTCCTACACCGCCCTTTTTCACGCTGCCGTTTTCAGTAACCCTGAAACACACATCTCCCATGGCTACAATGAGCGGAGTATTCAGTTTCATCCGTCCTGACTGTATAAAAAACTCGGCGTCCGGTGTTCCCAGATTCAGGAATAACACGTCCGGAAGGGTACTGTTTACCTCATTAACTACGGCATCACTGCTGCCCGGTGTCTCATTCACCGCACATTTCCCGATAATATTCAGTTCTTCTTCAAATCCGCAAAGAGATTCTTCAAACTTCTCCAGCTTATCCGCACTTGATGATACCAGAAAGACCCTGCGTTTTTCCTTTGCGAGTTTTCGTAAAAGTCCCTTTAAGAATAGATTGCTCTCTATTTCACGTTCTCTGCTGTGACTTATGATATTTCCCGCCTGTAGGATATCTCCCGCAGTAAAAACCGTCAGATCCATCTCTTCCAATGCTTGCTTCAATTCCGCTGAATCCGTGGCTTTAAGAAGATCATCATGCGTTATGAAATCAACCGTATTGCATATCCCGTTATTCAGGAACAGCGATACCCTTCTCATCGCTTCCCGAACGGAATAATCCTTAAGGCTGATGCCTAGAACACTGATAGCTCTCATTCGTTCTCCACCCTGTAAATGCTCATTTGAGCCGCTTGTCAAAAGAAGCTCCGATTGTGCAATTACCAATACAATTTAATCTTAGGAATTATAACACAGAATACAGGGGCAATACAATTTCCTGTGTTATAATGTTTCCCATGAATACAAAAGATTTTTTTGAAAAAAATACAAATTTATGTTTCCTATTACTTATGCTTATTGGTTCAGGGCTTTTCATCTCTCTGATCTTCAATAATAATCTGTGGGTAGATGAAGCGTTCACCGCCTCAATAATACGATGCCCGCTGCCGGAAGTCTGGACCAGAACCGCCTCGGACACGCTTCCGCCTTTTTATAATTTCTTCGGAAAGCTCATGACCACACTTTTCGGTTATTCCGCTCCGGTCATGAAATTTACATCTGTTCTCCCGATGGCAGGCGCTCTGCTCCTGTCCGCTTTTCCTGTCCGCAGGTTATTCGGAGCAAAGACATCTCTTATCTTCACTTTGTTCCTTCTTTCCATGCCGAATTTCTACTACTATGCAGTTGAGATACGAATGTACAGCTGGGGAATATTCTCTGTACTTGGAGCTGCTATATATGCTGCATCTGCGCTTAAAAGCGGAAGACGCCGGGACTGGGGGCTTTTTTCATTCTTTACCGTTCTGTCCGGCTATGTACATCATTTTGCATTTGTTAGCTCCGGGATGCTGTGGTTATTTTCGCTGATACTGCTTCTATTCCCTTCTTTAACCGGCAATAATCCGAAAAAAAGTCCCGGCCTGATAAAACGGCTGATCCCATGGACCCTTTCATTACTGGTCACCTTTATCCTGTATTTTCCGTGTATGCTTCTCACGGTCTACCAGATAAAAAATGCCAGCAGTTACTTTTCAATGACACCGCTTACGGTACATTCCTTCTTAAGTGACCTGCGTTTTCCTTTTGTAACGCATTTTACGGTACTTTCAGCAATGCTTATGCTTACTGCCATAGCTTCGATCGCTGTCAGTCTGTTGATCTTCTTAACAAAAAAGAAAACGGCTTCTCCACTTGTTCTTACAGGCATCCTGTTTACTGCCGTATTCTTTTCAACACTGATCTTCGGCTATGCAGTATCGATAGCGGCAGGTTCCAGCCTGTTTACAGCCCGCTACCTTGTTCCATCTCTGGGAGTTTTCTGGCTCGGCTGTTCTGTCCTTATAGATCTGTGCATCCGTAACACAGCAGGAAACAGCACGGTCACAAAGCTTCTTTATGCATGGATCTTTGCCCTTGCATTAATTACAGGTATTGTGACCTACCGTTCTCAGTTCATCTCAGAATATGCTGACGGTGTAGATCAGATGACCGCATTTTTTGACTCTGCTCTGGGACCGGATGACGGCTATATCATCTATGAAAATAGTTATCAGATCGAGAACTGCTTCCGTTACTACTATCCTGACCTGAAAAAATACGAATGGGATAATGCTGACGAGATAAAGGGAACTGTATGGTTCTTTGCCGTTGATGGATTTAAAAAAGAACTTGAGCAGGCACACGACTATGGATACAATATACAGTATATAGAACATATGACTTTTGACCGGTACGAGTTCGATCTATATCGGGCTACACCGATCTACAGCAATGATTGACAGAAGGAGGTGCTAAGTATGGATCTGGCAATGAGCATAGCGAACATTTCCATGAGTATGGCACAAAACAATACCCTTCAGGACATTGGAACCGCTGTTCTTGCCAAAAGTCTGGATACCGTTGAATCAGCCGGTGATGCAATGGTAAAGATGATGGAACAGTCCGTAAATCCCGGAGTCGGCGCAAATATTGATGTTCGGGTTTAAAACTTAATAAAGAATAAAAGCCAAAGACTCCATCCGGTCCCCCCGGAAGAATTCTTTGGCTTTTTGTTTTAATTCTTTATCAGATTCAGACACATCATGGCTGCGCATATCAATAATCCCAGCACCGCCGGGATAGTGATAGCATGCGGACGTTTTACTTCATGGACAACGCCATCGCATCCGACTTCATGATGTTTTACCGGATGGACGCTCCTTAAAAGACGCATCTTTCCACCCGGCTCATTTCCTGCGATCACATTCAGAAGAACTATCGCTAAACCTGTGAAAAATACAGAAATGATAGCATATGACAAAACCGCCATCACCAGTGTTTCTTTCGTTAGCTGATCAGCGGCGCTCATTAACTCACTATTCTTAGATGCGTACCAGGCCAAAACTGTTGATGAGCAGTTTATCATAAAATGTCCCGCAAATCCCGGCCATATGCTTCCTGTCACTTCACTTAAGAAACCAAATGCTATTCCTATCGCTACCGCATACGCCATCTGATTGACGTTTAGATGCATAAAGCCGAACATTATTCCCTGAATGATTATCGCCGCCAGTATCCTACCGGACTGCCGGAGTCCGGAGAAAATGATCCCCCTGAATACAAATTCTTCACAAAACGGTCCCACGATCGCAATGATAAAGATCATATACGAGAGCGAAAAATTTGCCTCTGTAAACCCATTTGCGATCTCCACAGCCGTATTATCCGTGAAGAGCATCGTAAATGCATTCAGAGTCATTATAAGCGGTTCCAGGCACATTACATATAATAAGGTCAGAAGTATCGTACTGAATTTAACAGGTCTGAACCTAAATGATTCTCTGGCGCTTGCCTTTGCACATATCGCAAAGATCAGAGCCGGTATCACTATCAGTCCCTGGCTCAAAATGATACCCATATTTACAGGTATGTCAAAAGAGCCTCCCCATACTGCCAATAAGCTCAGCAGAAGAGAGGCTCCGATAGAACTGAGTACCATGATCAAAAACAGTACGCCTGACTTTGTTGGACTCATTCCTTTCATTTTTACTGATTCATCATGAAATTAACAAGCTTGTCAATATCTTCCGGCTCATACGCAACAACTTCAAGCTCTGCGATAGTGCCGTCAGAAAAGATATTTGCCATAGAAACATACTGAGAAAGCTTTGACTTAAGATTCAGTCTGTCGCCCTCACCTGTAACCAGCTCAACCTTTCCCTTGCAGCTGTCAACAACCTTGAAAAACTTATCAATGTCTGTGATATTCTGTACCTTCATAGAATCTCCTTCCCTTTTTCCGCATTGCGGATATTATTAATTTTTCTTTATAGCGATGGCTTCGATCTCAAGCTTAACATCCTTCGGAAGCCGAGCTACCTCTACGCAGCTTCTTGCCGGAAGTGTACCGGTGAAATACTTTGCGTAAATCTCGTTGATCTTGCCAAAATCGTTCATATCTTTAATGAAAACTGTAGTCTTTACTACATGCTCGATAGAACTTCCTGCATCCTCCAGAAGATGCTTTAAGTTTGTAAGCGCCTGCTCTGTCTGCTCTTCTACAGTATCTCCTGCGATCTCTCCGGTAGCCGGAACTACAGGAATGATACCTGATGTAAAGATAGTATCTCCAAGGTCGATCGCCTGTGAATACGGTCCGATAGCTGCAGGTGCGTTTGGTGTGCTGATGGGCTTCATTGTTTCTCCTCCATGATAAATAATCTTATAATAAAGGCAAAATTTATTTTGTCCCTTACTGCTTATTTAATACGATAGAAGAGTCCGTAATACTTACCAGACCTCTTTTCATAAGATGACCAACCGCACGCTTAAATGCAGCTTTACTCATCTGACAGTTTTCACGGATAACTTCCGGATCTGCCTTATCCGTAAACGGGAGCGCTCCATTATTTTCACGGATCAGCTCCAGTATCTTTTCTCCATCGTCATCAAGCTGGAGATATGCCTTTTTCTTTATGGAAAGGTCGAGTTTTCCGTCTTCCTTAACTCCGGATACCCGTGCACGGATAATATCGCCGGGTTTAACTTCCCCATTAAATTCTCTTGCAGGGATGAGTCCGGAATACTTACTGTCAACGGCAACAAAAGCGCCGAAATTTCTGCTTATCTGATATACAACGCCCTCGACTTCGTCATTCACTTTATACGGTGAATCCGTATCAAGATACTCGTATACCTTCATTGTCGCTGCCAGTCGGTCGCTCTTATCAATATACATAGCAACCAGAACCTCATCGCCTTCCTTAACCTTATACGTCTGTTCGTGGTAAGGCAGCAACAGATCTCTTTCTAAGCCCATGTCAAGAAATGCCCCAACTTTGTTTACGTCGCGGCACTTAAGTACGGCTGCGTGATGGAGAAGTATCAACGGTTTGTTTACCGTGGAAATAAGCCTGTCCGAAGAATCCCGGTAGATAAATACCTTGATCGGATCACCGATATCTGCAAATTCCGGGATCTGCTTTTTCGGAAGCAGGATTTCATTTTTTTCCTTATCCTGTCTCTCATCAGAAGCTGTTTCAGCGCTATCGGAAAGATATGCGCCAAAATCTGTAAATCGTTCAATATAAAGTTTTTGTAATTCACCTAATCTAATCATTTGGACTGATTATACCGCTAATGCCGTATTTCCGTAAAGTTTTTTATGCCATCCATTATCTATCTTTGCCCAAAACGTAACAGTTTTTGCTTCTCAGCCCTTGTAAACTTGTTCTTTATTTCCCATTCCCGCTTTGATGCCGATAATCTGTCAGGATATTCTTCCGAGTATACCAGCCTCACCGGACGGCGTGTTCTGGTATATTTTGCACCTTTTCCTGATGTATTATGCTCCTCTATACGCCTCTTAAGGTCTGTTGTGATACCGGTGTAATACGTTCCGTCCGAGCACTCCACCATATATACATAATAGCTGCTTTCCATTCGCCAAACTTCCTCCAACGGAATTTCTTATAAACTAAAGGGCCAAAAACCCTGCTCTTTCAGTTTACCACTTCCAGAGCAGGGTTGATCCAGCTATTAAAAATCAAATATGTCCGTTATTCAGCGTCCTTTGCGATCTTTACATCGCTGTAATCATCGCTGTTTGTAAGGAGAACAACTACAGTATCACGATAGCCTGCAGCCTTGATCTTGTTTCTGTCGAAACGGATCAGCGGTGTGCCTGCCTTTACTGTATCACCCTCATTTACAAGTGTTTCAAAGCCGTCACCATTCATCTTTACGGTATCTACACCTACATGAATGAGGAGTTCCATGTCACCCTCACCACTGATACCAACGGCATGCTTTGTATCTACTACAGAAGAAATTGTTCCGTCAAAAGGTGCTCGAACGATTTCTTCCTCAGGCTCGATTCCGACACCTGTTCCAAGAGCACCTGAAGAGAATGCCTCATCAGCGATCTCTGTGTAAGGGATAACATTTCCCTTTGTAGGAGCACAAACTACATGTCCGTCAGCAACGATAACCTTCTTTGAAGGAACCTCTGCTGCTGCAGGAGCTGCGGCCGGAGCTGATGCAGCTTCTTTTGCACCTTCCTGATCTTCTTCCTTCCATACGATGAAAGTAAGAGCAAATGCGATACCTCCGGAGATAAGAAGAAGAAGTGTGTACGGTACAGTGTACTCTGTAGTTGTGAGATATCCCGGGATACCTGTAACACCGTATGCATTAGCACCGATCTTCATGATAGCTCCAAATACGGAACCGATGGCACCACCGATCATACCGCAGATGAAAGGCTTCATAAGACGAAGGTTTACACCGAAGATAGCCGGCTCTGTGATACCAAGTGCAGCAGAAAGTGATGACGGGATAGCTACAGCCTTTCTCTTTCCGCTCATAGTCTTTATACCAACTGCAAGACATGCTCCGAACTGTGCGAAGTTCGCTGCTGATGCGATAGGCATCCATGTGTTGAGACCTGTTTCTGCGAGCATACCTGCCTCGATAACGTTGTACATGTGATGCAGACCCATAACTACAGTGAT
>CAMVTN010000028.1 GCA_947170415.1 uncultured Lachnospiraceae bacterium
TTTGTTTGTCAAGGTTCAGTTCTGTCGAGCCGCTTGGTTACTAGGCTTGCGAGCTGTTTTGTTCGCTGCCGCTCGCGGCGACAAGTGATATATTACCACCCTAATACCCACACGTCAACAACAAATTTCATATTTTTTTATTTTTTTAATTTATTTGTTATCGCATGCCAAAGCATACCATATATTGTGTTTGAGAGCACATCCATATACAATATACCTTTTTAATTTTCCGGTCCACAACTCAATCGGTCTTTGCTTATTGTTCTTCCTGCAAAACTTCCTGCATTTTCATCCTTCCAATCTTAACGCTTATTCATTTTGACCCTTGTCATCATCAATCCATCATATTAAGGAACACATCTGTGCTATAAAACAGTGACAACACCCTGTTGCCATCCACCATTTCGAAAAACTTCTGTCCTGCTGAACTACCTGCAAACAGTGTCATTATTAATAAGAAGAACCAAATCACCATAAATCCCTCTGATAATCCTATCAACGCCCCCGCCATCTTGTTCAGTCCATTGATCACAGGTATTTTCCCTATAAAATCCAACGACAGAACTGTTAGTTTCAATATTACATATACTAATGACAGTGAGATAAGGAATACCAGTATCTTGATAAATAATTTTGAAAGAAATCTTGCAACATACTCTTCAAACGCCGTTACAAGCAGGCGCGTATATACCTCCGGGGTATCATTTTTTACAAGCATTCCCTTTATCAGATCCGGCAATGTGTATGACTGTATCGTTTCTATCTGATTTTCATAGATCGTATTGTCACGTTCGGAGTTTTTTTCTTCAAATATCTCCATTATCTTTTTTTCCGTAACGTTGCTGATCCTTGTTTTTTCCATTAGATAATCTGATATTACCGGAGATATCTTTACTACAAGCCATATTGCAAGCAAGATCGAAACAAACGAAAAAATTATCCGTAAAAATCCCTGCTTATATCCCTGAAATGTAAACAACGCGACCACTATCACAATTAAAAGCAGTATTAGTTCTGCGGTCATACCTTTCCTCCTGTATAAACACCTATGTGTACCCGAATGATCCTTTTCTGATGTCTCTTATCTATATGATAAATGCCTGCCTCATTTTACCGGCAGGCATTTATCAGCACTTATAGCATTTTTTAGTTTAATTGTATCATCTGTGTCATATTTCTGTTTACCAGAACAAATCTGGTGGTATTTGATGTTGGCGCCATTAATATGACGGAATCCTCAAATAGACCATCATATTTAACTTTCCCCTTCATATCAAAGATCTCACATGTAGAATCGTTATATATTATTATCCTGTCCGATGTGAGCTTTATATCGGTATATGCCATTTCAAATTCCTGCGACAGCTTTAGTTTTCCACTGTCACTGTACAGATCTATCCGATATCTGTTTGCTCCACTTTCTGCCCTGAATACAAGGCCAACTTCATCCGGCCCGTAAAAAACGCTCTCTATCTCATCTTCGATAGAGTTCGCGGAAAGCGCCTCCGGTTTCTGATCTCCCTTATAAAACACCATCTTGTCATCGCCTATGGCGACCGCAGTACGGTTATTAAGGAACTTTATCCTTGGTATTACCGTGCCCTCGTAATCATATCCGCTTACATAATTGTCTATTTCATTCTGACCAACATCGCCAAAGTTATAAAAGGCAACGGACGATTTTAATTCATCATTTTCCATACGGATATATGTTACCCCAAGAAGAGTTCCACCCGGAGAAAGTGCAATATCTGCCGGATATCCGCTCTTTGACATTGTGCTCTTGATACCCGCGAGCTGATTTCCTTCTCTGTCGTATACATTGATCCTGGTCGTATTACCTTCTTCAAGCACTGCGGCAACTACTCCCTGTCCTGCTACATTGAAATTCATAACCGGCAATTTTGTCTGGATCGCTGTCTGATTTCCATCAGGGTCCATCACGAGGACTTCCGTAGAGCCGAGATCACTCATTGCCACATAATCTCCGCAGGTTGCAATCTTGGGTTCCTGCATTTCATAGGTCACATTCCAATTCGCTTTGTCTGTTTCGTCAAATGATTCCGCTCCGTCCTGACTGTATTTCAGGATATGGCCGTTATATACCATATATTCTGCCGTGTCAGAATCGGATCTGACCGTTTTTTTCAGGATTTCATAACCCGTATAGCTTCTGGTATCTATATAATGCTTTACCGCAAATGCTATCGCAAACACAACCGCAAGTATAACAAGCACTCTAAGGGTTATGTCCAGGCGATGACGTCTTACATCTGCATCAAAGTCTTCTTTACTAGCTGATTTAATGATTTTCAGATCTGCCATTTTTCAACCTTATCTATGTAAAAGATGTAAAGGTCAACGTATTTTTATTTTTGACCCTTGTCATCATATTATATCATGTCACCTGTCTGAAAACCGTACACATTTTATTTCTTCTAAACAATAAAGGATCGGGCCACGAATGACCCGATCCCTGATAGATCAATTATTAATCCGGAAAATCATCAAAGCTTTGCCTTGATCTGCTCGTAGATGCCTTCGCCATCAAGCTTGTATTTTGCCATAAGCTCTGACCACGGACCTGACTCACCGAACTGATCGTATACGCCAATCTTGTGAACCGGTACAGGCTTCTTCTCAGATACAACGTCAGCTACTGCGCTTCCAAGACCACCGATAACGGATGCCTCTTCTACTGTGAAGATCTTTCCTGTCTCTTCTGCAGCCTTGAGTACGAGTTCCTCATCGATAGGCTTAATTGTGTGCATGTCGATAACACGAGCATCTACACCCTCTGCTGCAAGCTTCTCAGCTGCTTCAAGAGCATATCCAACCTCTACACCACAAGCGATGATAGTAAGATCCTTACCATCACGAACTGTGATTCCCTTACCTACTTCAAACTTGAAGTCAGGTGTATCGTTGATAACCGGTGTTGCAGCTCTGCTGAATCTGAGATAAACAGGTCCGTTCATCTCGATCGCTGCCTTTACTGCTGCCTTTGACTCAACATCATCTGAAGGAACGATAACTGTCATGCCAGGGATAGTTCTCATAAGAGCAACATCCTCAAGACACTGATGTGTAGCACCGTCCTCACCTACAGTGATACCTGCGTGAGTTGCACCGATCTTTACGTTGAGCTTCGGATATCCGATGGAGTTTCTTACCTGCTCATAGTTACGTCCTGCTGCAAACATAGCAAAGGAGCTGATGAACGGGATCTTTCCTGCTGCTGCAAGACCTGCAGCGATTCCTGTCATGTTTGACTCAGCGATACCGCAGTCAATATGACGCTCCGGGAACTTATCCTTGAAATACTGTGTCTTTGTTGCGTTTGCAAGGTCAGCGTCAAGGACTACGAGATCCTTATACTGATCACCGAACTCTGCCAGTGCTTTTCCGTAGCTTTCACGGGTTGCAATCTTCTTTACATCACTCATAATGCGGCACCTGCTTTCTCCAGCTCGTCCATGGCTGTCTTAAACTCATCGTCACTCGGAGCCTTTCCATGCCAGCCGACCTGATTTTCCATAAATGAAACGCCCTTACCCTTAACAGTCTTTGCAATGATAGCTGTGGGCATTCCCTTTGTATTCTTTGCTTCATCAAATGCCTTACGGATTTCCTCGAAGTCGTTACCATTGATGTTGATAACATGGAAATTGAAGGCTTCGAACTTCTTATCGATAGGATAAGGAGAGTTTACTTCCTCAACTGTTCCGTCGATCTGAAGGTTATTGTTATCTACGATAACACAGAGGTTATCGAGCTTTCTTGCACCTGCGAACATTGCTGCTTCCCAGATCTGACCCTCCTGGATCTCACCGTCTCCGCAGAGGCAGTATGTACGATAATCTTTGTTATCAAGCTTTGCAGCTACAGCCATTCCTACAGCAGCAGAAAGTCCCTGTCCAAGTGAACCGCTGGACATATCTACACCCGGGATGTGCTTCATATCAGGATGTCCCTGAAGGTAAGAACCTGTGTGACGAAGTGTCTCAAGGTCTTTTACCGGGAAGAATCCTTTTTCTGCAAGTGCAGAGTAAAGACCCGGTGCTGTGTGACCCTTTGAAAGCACGAAACGATCGCGATTTTCATCCTTAGGGTTCTTAGGATCAACGTTCATCTCTTCGAAATAAAGATATGTAAAAATATCTGCTGCTGAAAGAGATCCGCCGGGATGTCCGGACTTTGCAGCATGTACGGCAGTTACGATATCCTTGCGGACCGCATTAGCCGTCTTTTCAAGTTCTTTGTTAGTCATATTAGTTTCCTTTCTCAGCCGTTATTCTGACCATAATATGCATTTGCACCATGCTTACGATAGTAATGTTTATCCTGAACTTCCTGAGGGCACTCCTGTACCTTCGGGTTGATCATTTCTGTACGGCAAGCCATCTTTGCGACTTCCTCAAGTACAACTGCTGTGTGAACAGCATCTACAGGGTCTTTGCCCCATCCAAACGGACCGTGGTTCTTGCAGAGGCAAGCCTGAACTGCAACGTGATCCTTGTCCTTAAAGTAATCAGTGATCAGAACACCGGTATTTCTCTCGTATGCTTCATCGATCTCTTCTTTTGTAAGACAGCGAAGGCACGGAACATCACCATAGAAATAATCTGCGTGAGTTGTTCCATAGCAGGGGATGCTGCGTCCTGCCTGAGCCCAGCTCGTAGCCCACGGAGAATGTGTGTGAACGATACCGCCGATATCACTCCACTTACGATAAAGCTCTGCATGAGTTTCTGTATCAGAGGACGGATTATATTTGCCCTCGATTTTGTTGCAATTAAGATCGACGACTACCATATCATCCGGAGTAAGACTATCATACTCAACACCGCTGGGCTTGATTACGAAATAACCGGATTCACGGTCAATTCCGCTGACATTTCCCCATGTAAATGTCACAAGATCATACTTCGGCAGAAGCATATTGGCTTCATAAACCTTTTTCTTTAATTCCTCAAGCACTGTGATTCCTCCTTAAATACAACTTTTGGTCACTTAGACAGTACATTTTCATTATATGCAATCCCTATACATTTTCAAGACCGTATACGCTGTATTATACAAGAAGTTGTCTTGTTTTAATTGATCAGTTTATGAATTATTGCTCATTTTGTATTGATACAACCGTACCTTTTAGTGATGTTGCCTTAGCAAGTAGTAAATTTATATGTTGTTGTTGTATCATACTTCTCGCCCGCAGAGTAGATCGGACGACGGAATCCTTCCTGATTTGCACTGTTGGGGAAGTACTGTGTCTCAAGGCAAAGACCGCAGCGCTTAGTGTAATGCGCACCGCTCTTACCTGTTAATTCGCCAATAAAGTTGCCGGCATAGAACTGAACTCCCGGAAGATCTGTATAAACTTCCATTCTTCTGCCGCTCTTTCTGTCTTCTACCGCTGCGATCAGGTCTCCGCCTGGAGCGTCGAGAACAAAATTGTGGTCATAGCCTCCGGTAAGCTCAAGCTGCTCGATACCGTCATCAATATGATCGCCAACTCTTGTCATCTCACGAAGATCAAAAGGTGTTCCTGATACAGAAGCGATCTCACCTGTCGGGATAGATCCTGAACGGACAGGTGTGTAATGTGACGCAACGATCTGAATATAGTGATCAGTGATGAGTCCGCTGTCATGTCCTCCAAGATTGAAGTACGAATGATTTGTGCAGTTTATCAGAGTTTTTTTATCTGATACACCCTCATAATGGAGCACCAGTTCATTGTCATCTGTCAATGTAAAGGTAACTTTCATATCAAGCTTTCCGGGGAAGCCATTCTCACCGTCGGGGCTTGTATAGCTCATGGTAACCGAATTTCTACCCTCATCAGGTGCAGCTGTCCAGAGTTTTTTATGGAATCCGTTCTCCTTATCTGTGTGAAGATTGTTGTCATTTTCATTTGCCTTGAGCAGAACAGTCGTGCCATCCAGATCAAATCTGGCACCTGCGATACGATTTGCACTGCGTCCGATCGTCGCACCAAAGAACTCATTATTTACAAAATAAGGATCTGCGCTGTCATAGCCTAAAACCACATCCTTAAGTTCTCCGTTTCTGTCAGGAACTATAAGTGAAACAATATTTGCTCCAAACTCAGATATGGTCGCCTTCATTCCATTCGCATTTACAAGCGTGTATGCTGAAATGTCCTTATTGTCCCCTGTGTGACCGAACAGCTTCTTTTCGATTTCCATTTTGTCTGCATCCTCCTCCATAAACGCCGGTTTATATTTATAGACTCCTTTATTGATGCCCCTCTTGTTTACAGCTTATAAAGCTGTGCGCCCCTCTAACGCTCTAAGTAATGTTACTTCATCAATATTTTCAAGATCGCCGCCAACCGGCACTCCGCTGGCTATACGACTGACCTTTATCCCTGTAGGTTTTATAAGCTTACTGATATACATGGCTGTGGTCTCGCCTTCAAGACTGGAATTTGTTGCAACGATCACCTCATTTACGTCGCCCTCCAGCCTCTTCATCAATTCCTTTAACCGGATATCGCCGGGACCTATTCCAAGCATCGGAGATATGGCGCCATGAAGCACATGGTAAACGCCTTCATATTTTCCTGTCTTTTCATATGCTGCCTGATCCCTCGTATTCTCAACAACCATGATGGTCGTATGATCCCGCTTGGGATTTTTGCATATCGGACATATCTCTTCATCTGTCAGGGTCCAGCACTCCTTGCAGTAATGTATATTTTTCTTTGCATCGAGAATCGCGTCTGTAAGCTGCTTTACCCGCTCTTCCGGCTGGTTTACCAGATAAAAAGCAAGACGCCCCGCAGACTTTGCACCGATTCCCGGAAGAGAAGTAAGCTCCTCGATCAATTTATTGATCTTTCCGGAATATAATTCCATTTCAGCTCCTGTTACATAAGTCCGCCAAGACCGCCGGTAAATCTGCCCATAGCAGCCTGTGATGCTTCATCGGCCTGCTTCATTGCTTCATTTACTGCTGCAACGATCATATCCTGCAGAGTCTCAACATCATCCGGATCTACTGCTTCCGGATCGATCTTTACTTCCTTAAGATCTTTTTTACCACTTACTGTTGCGGTTACTACTCCGCCGCCAACAGTCGCTGTGAACTCTTTTGTCTCAAGTTCTTTTGCGCTTTCTTCCATCTGACGCTGCATTCTCTGTGCCTGCTTCATCAGATTATTCATTCCACCGGGTACCATTCCGCCCGGGAAACCGCCTCTCTTTGCCATGTTGCATTTCCTCCTGAACTTCTTAGAAGATCTGTAATTTATTTATTCTGAACTTTCATCAATGGTCTCGATATTATCGAACTGGATCAATGATGAAAGATCTGCATAAACCGTATTAAATGGTCGTTTCTCCTGCTGGAGCACCAGCTTAAAAGAAACATTCTTTCCAATTACTTTATTTATTGCCTCCTGAAGCGCTTCCTGTTCTTTTTCTTCTCCTGTTTCAGGATCTTTCCCCGAAACAAAGGCGTAATCCATTCTTTTGTCTTCATCGAAAACAATTATCAACTGGCCGCCTTCAACTGTGGGATGCGCATTCCGAACCATATTTCTCGTCGGCTGCTCTAACTGGTTATATATTTTTCTCCAGTTTTTTGCTACCTGCTCCACATCCTCAGGCAACGCATCGGGAAGCGGAACTTTCTCATATTTTTCCGCTGCAGCCGAGCCCTTATTTATGCCCTCTGCTCCTGCAGCGCTGTCAAAAAAACCAGGATTGACTGTTATCCCGTTCTCGATTTTTTGCTCAAGATCCTCGATACGCTGTTTTAATGAACCGAGATCCGATTCCATTGCCGGCTGCATGAGCTTAATGATCGCGATTTCTGTGAGAACACGCTTCTCTGTTGAAAATCGAACATCTCCCTGCAGTGTAGAAAGGATCCGGATAAAGCGCATGAGCACCTCCGGACTTACAGTCTCAGCCTCTTTCTTCATAACTTCAAGTGCTTCACTTGAGACATCGATAACATCTTCCATATGC
Organism: uncultured Lachnospiraceae bacterium; assembly: GCA_947170415.1. Classification (GTDB taxonomy): domain Bacteria; phylum Bacillota; class Clostridia; order Lachnospirales; family Lachnospiraceae; genus NK4A144. The sequence goes on from CAMVTN010000028.1 coordinate 8,001, forward strand.
TGATCCTGAGCGGAAATCAGCAAAAGGTTTCTCAAGTACCATATAAAATCCGTGATAAATGCGCTAAGATCACGTCCCTGCATAAGAACATCGTCCAGTATCCTGAGCGCACCGCTAAGATCCTTCCCGACAATGTCTTCGAGGAATCTGCTGTAAACAGATGTATCTACTGCGCCAAGAACCTGAAGAGCTTTATCATAAGTCAGCTGCTGTCCTATGTGAAATGATGCACACTGATCCAAAAGGCTCAACGAATCTCGCATGGATCCATTACCGCGGCGTGCGATATACTGCAGAGCCTTATCCTCTACTTCGATATTTTCCCGGTCGCATATCTCGCGCATACGCTTCACCATGGTTTCTATCGTCATACGATGAAAATCATATCGCTGACAGCGCGAAAGAATAGTCGCCGGTATCTTGTTTATTTCTGTGGTTGCAAGGATAAAGATCACATATGACGGCGGTTCCTCCAGTGTTTTCAGCAGGGCGTTAAATGCTCCTGCAGAAAGCATATGAACCTCGTCGATGATGTACACGCGGAACCTTGCATCCGTGGGCGGATATGAAACCTCGTCACGGATCTCACGAATATTATCTACACCGTTGTTGCTGGCTGCATCGATCTCTACTACATTCATTGATGAGCCGGTCTGTATTGCCCGACAATTTGGACATTCGCCGCACGGACTTCCATCTTCTTTTCTGTCCGTACAGTTCACTGCTTTTGCAAAAAGCTTTGCAACGGTTGTTTTACCTGTTCCACGAGTTCCTGTGAATAGATATGCATGACCTATCCGGTCTGCTTTTATCTGATTTTTTAATGTTGTTACGATTACATCCTGTCCTCTGACATCTTCAAATCTGTCCGGACGGAACTTTCTGTATAATGCCTGATATGCCATAAATTTGGATTCGCGGCCCGTTTCCGGTCCGCGAATCCTTAATCTCCTTCTTACATAAATTATAAGATGTAAGGGTCAAAAGTAAATTTTGCCCCTTACTGATGTCACGGATTGCTTCATTGCTACGCAATTCCCGCAATCCTAAAACACTCGCATTCCGCGTAATAACGCTACTTGCTCGTGTTTTGCGGGTCCCAAGGTCTCAATCCTCTTTGTGCAAGCACAATCGGATTTTGACCTTTTGACCCTGACATCATTATAAGGATATGTGCCGATCAATCGCCAAAACTGATTCCAAGCATCTTTGCTTCTTTTATTATTGATGAATCCGGCTGGATCTTCTTTAACTTTCCTGCTACATCCTCAAGAGGAACCTTTACTACTTCACGATTTCTGTAACCAACCATGAATCCATATTCTCCCTTAAGGATCAGCTTGCCTGCTTCAGCTCCGAGTCTGGAAGCAAATACTCTGTCGTACGGACAAGGGCTTCCGCCTCTCTGTGTATGACCGGGTACCGTTACTCGAACTTCCTGACCTGTCTTCTTAAGAATCTCTGCCGCTACCTCATAAGAAACCGACGGATATGGGTAATTCTCCATCTTTTTCTTGTATTCTTTCTTTGAAAGCTTTGCATCTTCCTTGCTGATAGCACCTTCTGCCACAGCAATTATCGTAAACTTGGAGCCGCGCTTTTTACGCTCGTCTATAGCCTGAACGATCTTTTTTATATCATACGGGATCTCCGGTATAAGGATTATATCCGCACCGCCTGCCATTCCGGCGTTGAGTGTCAAATATCCAACCTTGTGACCCATTACTTCTACTATGAAAACACGTCCATGGGAATCTGCTGTCGTATGAATGCAGTCAATGGCATTTGTCGCGATATCCACAGCGCTCTGGAATCCAAATGTCATATCTGTTCCCCAAAGATCATTGTCAATGGTCTTTGGCAAGGTAACAACATTCAGACCCTCTTCACGAAGCAGATTTGCAGTCTTGTGAGTACCGTTTCCCCCAAGGATAACGAGACAGTCGAGGTTAAGCTTATAATAGCTATGCTTCATCGCCTCTACCTTATCAAGACCGTTTGCGTCAGGTTCGTGAATGAGCTTAAACGGTGTACGTGACGAGCCCAGTATCGTACCGCCGCGGGTCAGTATTCCCGAGAAATCCGATACATCGAGCATCCTGTAGTTGCCGTAGATAAGACCCTGATAACCGTTAAGAAATCCATAGATCTCAATCTGCTCCCCACTGAATATAAGTGACTTTACAACTCCTCGCATCGCTGCATTGAGTGCCTGACAGTCACCACCGCTTGTGAGCATACCAATACGTTTCATTTCCGCCTCCTCACTGCATTTACGGGTTTCTCTTCCCGAACGTGCTTGTTATATCCCCTTTAGAACCCCTTTCTTCCGGTTCAGCGTGAATGGTATTACGTATCCACATACTTGGTTTCATTATATCTGATTTTGCCTGCTCTAACAATAAGCATTTATGCCCGAAAACCTCGTAAAAATCTAATGTTGACGGCTGTTGTGCAACGTTTTATAATATACAGATGTGGCAGCTGTTCAAGTTTTGCTTTTATCAGCGGCTATTTTATATTTTGGAGACGTATCGAAGCGGTCATAACGGGGCGCACTCGAAATGCGTTAGCCCTCCGGGGCACGAGGGTTCGAATCCCTCCGTCTCCGCTTTTCACAAATTGCCCCTCGGAAGCATTTGCTTCCGAGGGGCAATTTTTTGTTTTACAGTTTTATCCTCTATACTCAAATACTGATTCTCTTTCGCATAAGCGACAGTCGACATCCACCTGGCTTTCTGCCTTATAGTCATCTCCGCTTGAAAGCATACCTATTATCTCTTCACCTGCTTTGTAGCCAATGTCTCTTAACGGAAGTCCTACCGTCGTAAGCGGCGGATTTTCATAAGCTGACATCACCTGATCATCGTATCCTACAACCGCTACGTCTCTTCCCGGTGTCATATCGTGTTCTTTTAACCAGTCGTAAACACCACCTGCCATTACATCATTCATGGCAAATATTGCAGAAGGATTTTTTTCCATCAGATGTTCCATCGCATCGTGACCACTCTGTCTATTCCAATCTCCGTATACGACCAGATCCGGATCGTAAAAAATCTGATGACGAAGAAGCGCACGCTGATAGCCTTCAAGTCGGGACAGTGTATGGATCGACTCCTTTTTACCTGCTATCACTCCTATTTTCTCATGGTTCTTTGACAAGAGATATTCCGTGATCTTCTCTGCCCCGCCCTGATCATTTACTACTATCGAAGGCACTTCCCCCCTATTGGAAAAGCTGTACGCCATAACTACGGGAACGGAAAGATTTTTAGGGATCACGTCATTTACTCGTTCGTGAGCCGCTACATATATTATTCCATCAACCTGCATCGATATAAGCTTCTGGATCTCAGCTTTAACACGTTCCCTGTGATGATTCGTTTTGTAATATGTATCAGAGTATTTTTTGTAAAGCCGCAGATTTACGAGAAGTATCTGGTAATCGTTTTCTTCACAGCATTCCGTAATGCCGTCGATTATTTCCGGCATGACAAATACTGTCATATCTTCCGCAATTACGCCAATACTGCGGCTGGTTTTTGTCTTTAGGTTTTTGGCGACAGAGTTTGGTCTGTAATGATGTTCCCGTATGGCTTTTTCAACCCTTGCCCGGGTATCTTCTCCAACTCTTCCTTTGTGATTGATGATATTAGATACTGTTGCCACCGAAACACCGGTGATACTGGCTATTTCTTTTATGGTCATTGTCAAATCTGTACCTCCTTTTCTTCAAAAGGAGTGAGAATCCTTCTCTGAACTGATGAATTTATAAATGCGCAGCTGACAAGTGACGGGAATGAAAACCCGAGTGCTGCAATGATAAACATGGAATATGGGAAAAACGATCCCATAACGAAAAGATATATTGCATAGAAAGCAAAGAGCTTTCCATTAACTTTCCACTCAGTGATAAGAAGTATCAGTGCATTTTTAAGGAGTGAATTATTTGGTATATCAAACATAGCTGAAAGAACGCCAAGCCACGTAAACAAAAGTCCACCGACTGCCAATACCGCAAAGCCTGTACCAAATACCCAGGCTTCTATCACGCCATCCGAAAAATTTCCTGAAAGGCTCATGAGGTAGTATCCATAAAAAGCTATTACTATCGAAGGGATAAATGCCGGTATCCTGCGAAAAAGGCTCTGCCGAAATTCCCGAAAATAATCACCTACTGAAAAACCATAGCCATCACGAAACATCCTGATAAGGTACCTCTGCATCCCCGATACCGCTGCCGGAACAGTAAATATTGGAATACAGCTTATAATAAAGATAAAGTTTAACACTATCAACTTTCCCGGAAAATTGATCAAAAGAAACAATGCTCTTTTCATCCCTTCCCGCGGCGGCTCTTTTTCCGTATCATTATCTCCCCAGTACCATTTCATAAATCGATCCAGGATCTTCATCTGCCGGTCTCCTTTTATCTTTTCACTAGTTTTTCATACCGGTGAGGACAATACCTTCCACAAATGAACGCTGTCCGAAAATATAGATTATTATGCCGGGCAGTATCGTCATAAATGTCGCAGCCAAAGCTACCGGCCAGTTTGTGCCGAACGAACCCGTAAAATTCGTAAGTGCTATCGCAAATGTGAATTTATCCATGCTGTTGATGTATATCAGCTGCTGCAAAAGATCATTCCATATCTGAATGAACAGCATCATTCCGACTACGACTATCGCCGGTTTTATAGCCGGTACAAGGATGGTCCATAAGATCCTCATCCTTCCTGCGCCATCAATGCTCGCTGCCTCATCCAGGTCTTTTGGTATTGTCATCAAAAACTGTCTGATAAGGAAAATATTAAAGAATCCACCGCCTGTAAGAAACGGGAGGATCAGCGGCCAATAAGTATCTCCAAGTCCCAGGAACTTCGTCCACATGATATAAAGCGGGATCAGTGTTACCATTCCGGGAAGCAGGATCGTACTTACACATACATTGAAAATCAATCTCTTTCCGCGAAATTGAAGTCGTGCAAAGGCATATCCGCAAAAAATCGCCGTTACTGTACCGAAAGTCACTGCAGGAATGATTATAGAAAAAGTGTTTCTGAAATAAGTCCAATACTTAAAGGTTTCCAGTGCTTTTGAATAATTGGACAATAACCATTCATAGGGTATAAATGATGGCGGATATGCATTGACAGCCGCTACGCTCATTAAAGATGATCTGAATATCCACCAGATCGGCAGCAATACAAGAAGTGCAAAGATCAGTACTGCTAATGTAGCAAGCAGATTCAGCATTTTTTCCTTTTTCTTTCTATTGTTCATATTCTACTCCAATCCTGATATTTACGAAACAACAATACAACTTTTATTCAGGATTCTTCTCCAAATATCGCTTCTCTTTGTGTCTTAAACAAGATTGCTGTGAAAATTCCTACAAGTATAAAAAAGATCACAGAATACGCTGCTGCATATCCAAGCTTATTTTTCTGGAAGCCATACAGGTATATCACGTATGACATAAACATCGATTTCTTTCCCGGACCGCCGTCTGTAAGAGCCAGCGCCGGATTTATAACCTGAAGATTTGTTATGAGAGCAGTCAGAACATTATAGAAAATGATCGGCTTTATGCAAGGGATCGTTACATGAATAAATCTCTGCCATGTATTTGCTCCATCAACCTCCGCTGCCTCTCTGTATACCGTAGGTACATTCTGCAATCCTGCAAGGAATATAACTATCAGGTTTCCACTGCACCACACGGCTATCATCACGAGTGATGGTATAACTTCATGCGGACTATCAAGGAACTGATGCGGTCTCATGCCGAACATTCTTAAAATGAAATTGAAAAGTCCAAAATTTTGCTCATATAACCACTGCCAGCCCTTAAATACACCTATTGCCGGAAGCAGGTATGGTATAAAGAAAATGGAGCGAAAAAGTGTCCGTCCATAAATTTTCATATTCAAAAGAAGTGCGATAAAAAGGGAATAAATAATCGAACCTACTACTGCAAGAAATGCGTAAAGGAGTGTTGCTTTTATTGATTCCGCAAAATAAATATCTTTTGTAAATATCCTCTGAAAATTAGTCAGTCCAACAAACTTGGGGCTGGACAGACCATTATATTCAAAGAAACTCAGAACAAAAACTGCTATCGTTGGAAAATAACTGATAAATGAAATACCCAGGAATGCCGGTATCAAGCATAGATATGCCGTACGTTCTTCTTTTTTACCGTGAATTGATTTCGGTCTTGCACTGATCTTGTTCATCATCAACCTCTTTAACTAGGGAGGAAGCCGGCATAACACCGGCTCCGATTGGGAGAAAAACATCCGGCAGCCCTCAGCAGATAGCTGCCGGATAGAATTTGTCATTTTTAGATCTTGTTACTGAGCATTGCTCTCATCAAAGATTTCCTGAAGCTCTTCCTTATTCTCTGCAATAGCTTCTGCCATGGTCTGATCTCCGGACCATACACTTGAGAATGCAGTATCGAGAGTTGCGTTGAACTCATCTGTTCCATTTACATAATACCAAGCAGTGGACTTGGAATTGTTCTTAGCATATTCAACAACAGCGCTCTTATACTCATCATGCTGAGGGAAGTTGTCATTGTCGATCCACTTATTTGTCAGCTCTTCTTCGTTGTACCACTTGTCAAGAATAGGCATCCATGTACCTGCTTCGATGAGGTCCCATGAATTTTCTTCCTGATAGTACCACTTGAGCCATGTCATAGCTTCTTCCGGATGCTTTGTGGTGGAGAATACTACGTTCGGTCCGCCTGTGCAGATAGTAACTTTTTCCTTCATATACGGAAGAACACCTACACCATACTCATAATCAGCATTCGGTCCAAGATATGTTCCTACATTCCATGTTCCATCTGTAGCCATTACTACCTTCTTGCTTCCAAGAGAGGACTCAAGAGCATTTGCTGCACTTGTTACAGGCGGTGCGCAGTGATACTTGCTTGAAAGATCTGCAATATTCTGCAGTGCTTCTACGGTTGCAGGATCATCGATCGTACACTTTGTTCCATCTTCTGAGAAATAGCCTGCGCCATTACTCTTTGCCCATACCTCAAGCTGCCAAGGGAGTGTGTTTACTGTACAGCCATAGATATCAATATTGTCTGGATCAAAATCCGGATCAAGGGCATTCTTTCCATTTACATCAACTGTAAGAGACTGAGCTGTCTTTACGAAAGTATCCCAATCCCATGCATCATCAGCATTTGCCGGAGGGGTAACATCTTCAACCTTAAGTCCCTGCTTATCAGCAACTTCTTTTAAGAGATCCTTGTTGTACCAAAGGTTCAGCACTTCGTTTGCCGCTGAATATGCAACCGGTGTTCCCTGATATTTAAATGTGATGCTCTCAAGCGGTTTTGAATCTCCCTCTCCATACATATCACTGATGTCTGCAAGAAGACCATTTTCTGCAAATTTCAGAACACCAGCCTCACTCATGATAGCTGTATCAGGAAGTTCTCCTGCTGTAGCCATTGCATTGAGCTTTGTAACATATGTATCGTGATCTATCTTTATTACTTCAACTTCAATCTCATCCTGCGAATTATTGAACTTATCAGCAACTTTCTGTGTAGCTGCTGTCTCTGTCTCATTTCCCCACTGAGCGTATGTAATGTGAACACGGTCACCGCTTCCAGCCGATTCACTTCCTCCAGCTGCTTCACTGCCTCCGGATGCCTCAGAAGTACCAGCAGATGCTGCGGTTCCCGATGCCGAGCTGCTTCCGCATCCTGTAGCGAGCATTGAAGCTGCCATAACGGTTGCAAGCGTTACACCCATTAACTTGTTCTTTTTCATACACTTCCTCCTTTTAATCTTCGTTACTGTTGATCTGCTTTTTTTCGATCCAGCAACTGCTCATCAATCTTTATCACTCATGTGTGATCTGTACCCCCACACAGAATGTACGCTCTTTCCGGTCTTTTATACCGGTATCCGGCTCTTAAGCCAGACTGTCATTTCTCCGATTCCTCTGTTATTCCACATACAATACGGAACAGCTGTGATCTTTTTGTTTTCGGTTTCAAATTTTGGAAGTCCGTACAGTTTTCCTTTTTCTACTCCTTTATTAATGAGTTTTACTCCCTCAAACTCAAAAATCGGAAGCCGTCCGATAAATCGTTTAATCTCCGAAACTTTTGAAATCGTTTCGGAAGGATCAACATATATTCCGGTTAGATTCTTTCCGTTATCCGCTTCCTCCAGGCAATACACCATAGGTCCATACATCAGAGCTACTTTTCCCGCATCTGCTCTTACTTCATCCCTGGCTGATACCCAGCGTGGTCTGATCTCAAACTTTATCTCAATATGCGACTCACCTTTCGGTAGTCTGACTATCATGTATCTGTCACACACTTCCGGATCCGTATCGATTCCATCCACGACTATACTGTATTTATTTCCGTAATAGGGAACCCGTATCTTTATCACGCCGTCTCGAGATAATCCTGCTTTTATCTTTACTTTGCCGTTCTGTAATAATTCAGAATCCATTGAAATCCGATATTCTGTTTCTCCGGCAACCCCTTCTATCTCAGAAGAGATAAATTGATGAATATACAGGGCTTCATCATCTGCTGCGTATATATACTGACCAAGTGAAGCGATAGTTCTTGCAAGATTAGGCGGACAGCAGGCTACATTGAACCACTTCTGGCGGATCGGTTTTACATGATCCATGTACGTGTGAGAAGTACAGAACTCCGGAACCATCTCCAACGGGTTTACATAAAAATATCTGTTTCCCTCAAGGTTTACGCTTCCGAGAAGAGTGTTGTAGAGTGCCCGTTCAACCGTATCATAGTAATCTGCCCGTCCCTCAACTGACGCCATTCGCAGACCAAACATCATCATTCCCACAGATGCACAGGTTTCACAATAATTCGTATTATTCGGCAGATCATAATCTGTCGTAAATCTCTCTCTGAAACCGCTGGCACCGATACCGCCTGTAATATACATCTGACGGTTTACCATATTGTCCCATATTGCCCTGCTGGCATTTATAAACTTCTGATCTCCTGTTTCCTCTGCGTAATCTGTCATTGCTGCGCAGAGATACATATCCCTCACGGCATGTCCCATTGCTCTTGTCTGCTCTGCAGGAGGTTCGGCAGCCTGAGAATATTCCAGGTCATAATTCATAAACTCAGGGAAAAATGTCGGTTTCTTTCTGCGTTTCATCTCTGCTTCAAAGAAATTTGGCTTTTTTCCTCGCTCTTCAAGAAAATACCTGACCTGCTCAAGATATTTCTTATCCCGTGTCACTCTGTAAAGCTTTATAAGACCTAACTCTACTTCTTCATGCCCCGGGTATCCTTTTATCTGTCCTTCACCGCATCCAAATGTCCTGCATATAAGATCCGCATTTTTTCTCGCAACATCCAGGAATCTGCTTTTTCCAGTTGCTTCATAGTAAGCAACCGCTGCTTCAAACATATGACCGGAGGTGTATAATTCATGCCCTTCTATCAGGTTTTGCCATTTGTCATCAGGCTGATTTACCTGAAACCATGTATTTAAATATCCATCCGCTTCCTGCGCTTCGCTTAGGAGCTCTATAACATCATCTACAACAGCCTCATACTCTTTTGCTCTGCCGGATGCAAGACAATATGCTACGGTTTCTATCCATTTATAAAGATCCGTATCCTGAAAGACAACGCCCTTCCTTTCTCCTTTTTCTCTGCCCGCTGCTATCCGAAAATTCTGAACGCAATATGTAGGTTCTGTTTCAGGATTCTGATCCGTTAGTATCTTCCACTGATACGGAACCATGATCTCACTCACCGTATCCACATAATGTCCGAAGAGGGAGTCAGTGATTCTCGTGTTCTTCAGTTCCAGCGGTTTTTGATGTCTAGCCATATTTTCCTTTCCCTCTTTGATTAATCGTTTTATCTCTTTGAACAAAGATTAGCACCTTATTGCATCATTGTAAATGCAATAAGGTGCTTTTTTGTTTTTTTGGGAGTAATCTACAAATTCATCCCCCATGTTTTATGCATGATTAATCCTTTAATCGAGATACTTGTTCAACCTTCTTTGGACTTCGGATAATTTCCGATCATCGTTATGCTTCATCCTCGTATTATCGATATGTTTTTCAGATTGTGTTCTATCTCTTTAGAATAAACATGAGCAACATATATCATGTTATCTACTTCAAATTCACCCTTTTTGAGCCACTCAAAACAGGATGCAAGATATATAAGACGCAATGAACGCTTTACAAATCTCATCGTAGCTTCAATAGGCACTCCTGCCGCCAGATCGGATATCGTATAACGAAATACAAAATATTCCGAAAGATACCTGAACCATCGAAGTATATCTTCCTTACGTCCCAAAAAGAATTCATCTGATCTTTCCTGCAGTTCCGGCAAGGACGCCCTAAAGCTCTTTACAAACTCTCCAAATAGATAGTGATAGTAATCAAGATCATCAAAAAGTGAAAATAACATCTCATCTTCTTCTGACTTGGTAAATCCTGCGTCATTCAAAAATAAAGTCTCTGACTGACTGTATATTTCACGTATCATCCCGTCACGTTCATTAATGCGTTTCCTAAGGTTCTTTTCTTCCTCCTCCAGAAGTATTTCCCCTTCGATATCGTCATCAACCTTTCGATATACCGTAGGACGCCCATCCCTCGTAAAGAACAGCCGCCCCAGTTCCATGCAGGACAGACTCATATCAATGGCTTCATAATTTCCTATATCCGTATAGTATCTCGGATACTCTGCACAGGCATCACTTAGTATATTGTCACCATGCTTTAGGATCAGCTCACAAAGATTATTTTCATTTAAAAACGGGCAGCGTCCGCCTTCTCCCGGAGAAATACAAAGAGATCCATCCTCTGCATAAGTTAGTCTGGAACGGATGTATTCGCCATCTTCTCCCGGAATCTCTGAATAAATCTTCGATGTCTCCGGGTCTATGTCAAATTCCCACCCGGCGCAGCAGGTATCTGTGCAGCGACCGCCTATACATTCAAATTCATCTAAATAATCCGGATATTCGTGAAGCATATCTTTTGAGTCCTTTCTGATATAAACTGTTTATGACACTAAGCGTAAGTTTCATCAGAAGCGAAGCAATTCGTGTCATAAGTTGGGGCAAAAGGACTTTTGACCCCGACATCATTATAATGATATATCGGCAATTATATCAGTTTTTTTATTATAGAAAAAATGTGTCAGTATACCAATCCTAATGCTTCACCAATCTGTTCAAATTCATCGAGATATACACAGCTGTGTATCGTTTTTTCCCTTAACGCCTGTCTGCATTCTGCATAGTCCATCCATTTTACGGATTCTACTTCGCTTTCCTGCAGTTCAAGCTTTTCTATATCAATTTCTTTATCATAGATATAGACATGACTTATTTCCCGATCCTTAAACAATCGATCATGAAAATTCTTTCCGAAATTTCCGGCAAATTTTCCCCGATGAAGTCCTATCTCCTTTATATCTGAAGGATCTGCATCTATGCCAAGTTCTTCCTGCATTTCCCGGACAGCAGACAATAGCGGCTCATCCCCTGATGATATATGCCCTGCTGAGGAAATATCGTATTCTCCCGGATGTGAATCTTTATTCATGCTGCGCTTTTGAAGGAGCACATCGTATCCGCTCTTTTCATTCTTCCTGACTATCCATGTATGAACGGTACCATGAAGAAGCCCAAGTCTGTGTGCCACGTTTCGTTCTTCCACCTGTCCACTCTGTGTTCCATCTTCATTAAGGATATCAAAGAGTTCCAGTTCCTTACCATTAAGCACTGCTTCTCTTAATGTACCGCTCTTATCATATAGAAGTTTTAGCGAAAAGAATGGAGCTTCCTCATCAAGCAGTCTGAAAAAGATCCTGTCACCTGCCCACAGATTCAGATCCCATACTTCTTCCTTCGAGATCCATTGGAGCTCGCCCTCATCGCAAGGGATCTGATCACCATGAAAATCAGAAGCTGTAAAAAGAAACATATACTCGGACACAGGATGTTCCGTCCATCTGCCTTCAGTATCTCTTTCACCACCTGACACAAAAGTAACTATCCCGCGAAATCTCAGTCCATCTAAAATATAACCTGTTTCCTCCCGGGCCTCTCTTAAAATACATTCTTCGGGACTCTCTCCTTCTTCACAGTGTCCGCCGATTCCTATCCACTTTTCATGATTTATATCATTTTTCTTTGTTGTACGGTGAAGCATCAGATACTTACCGTCCTTTTCTACATAACAAAGCGTGGTACATTCATTCATAGATTAAAGCGCTTTCTTTATGGCATCCATAAGTTCATCATAAGTTTCAAATGCAGGATACTGAGGATAATCTTTTTTAATCTGCTCTGTACTGCGGAACAGGAATCCTGCCTTACTTGCCTGGATCATTCCGAGATCATTGAAGCTATCACCGCTGGCAATTGTTTCATATCCTATAGACTGAAGAGCCTTTACCGTTGTAAGCTTCGAATTTTCGATACGCATCTTGAAACCAGTGATCTCACCATTTTCTGCAACCTCAAGAGAATTACAGAAAATTGTCGGCCATCCAAGTTTCTTCATGAGCGGTGAAGCGAACTGTGTAAATGTATCACTGATAATAATAACCTGTGTCATAGAGCGAAGTTCATCTAAAAATTCCTTTGCACCCGGCATAGGATCTATGGTAGCAATAGTATCCTGGATTTCCTTCAATCCAAGCCCGTGCTCCTTAAGAATACCCAGTCTCCAACGCATCAGCTTGTCATAATCAGGCTCATCCCTGGTAGTTCTGCGAAGCTCAGGTATTCCACTCGCCTCAGCAAATGCGATCCAGATTTCCGGTACTAATACACCCTCAAGGTCCAAACATACAATATTCATGATAAACTCCTGACTTAAAACTCGTTACAAATCATCTTCAATTTCAACATCATAACACACTTTGGATTTTACGTCATCAGATTAACGTACAGAAGTGAATGAGGTAAATTATAACCCGGACAGCTTTTCTGCCCGGGTCAACATCATTTATATCTGATAATCAACGTGATTTCTCATTTTCTTTGCAAGCTTACTGATAGTCTTTGTAAACTCGGAATCCTTTCCAAAGAACTTCTCATATCTGCTCTTATCTATCTCATCTATTTCTGCTTTTGATAACTTCATATATCCATCATCCGTAAAGGTGATCCCATAACCCTTTAGCTTATCCGCATATTCATCTCTAAGCGCTGCCAGTTCCTTCTGTATCTTTTTATTTGCGCGTCCACCAAGTTCTGTACTTGATTCCATCGTATAATTATATGCATCAGCAAAAGACTTCAGCTGTTTATAAAAGCGCTTTTTATCAGGAGCCTTGTCTTCTTCCGCATCTCCATAGTCTG
>CAMVTN010000029.1 GCA_947170415.1 uncultured Lachnospiraceae bacterium
TCATAGTTCATGTCCATGGCATAGTTAATAACGACCCGTATCTCATTTTCCGACTCTTCAATACGGATCTTCTTTGTATCCAGTCCCATCGCAATTTCCCCGAAAGGAGTTCCGTAGCTGGTAAGGGTTTTCTTTCCTGTAAGAAAACTCATATGCAGCTGGGAAGCACCCCGTCGGGTCAATGAAACAGTTCCTTCTTCAAATGACAGGATATTCTTTGTCATACCTTCGTCTTCTTCAAACTGTTCAAAACGAAGATAGCCCTTTGTACCCTTCTTTTTGTACTTGCCGTTAGTGACGATCTCAACCGAGTCCTCGCCATTATCTCCGCCAAACTGAAATCCACGGATGCTGACCAGCACTTCTTCTGTCATATATTCCTCCGGCACCGGATGCCGGACGGCATTCAGCGCTTTTTCTTCTGCTTTTCTTTTTCTTCCTGCTCGAGATGATAATAAATACCGAGTTCCTGATTGTCAATGTGCATCTTGATGATCTCAACAGCGGTATTATTTTCACCTATCTCAAATGCATCACAGATAGCTTCATGCTCATCGATCAGATGTCTGTGATCCTTTGTATCCTTAAGATACTCATAATTATAACGGAAAAGCTGCTCCTTAAGGTGCTGAAGTATCTCTGTGATACGCTCATTTCCCGAATCCTTAGCAATAGCTTCGTGGAAGATAAAGTCTGTATCAGCGATCGCAACAACATCCTTGCTCTCTACAGCTTCTCTGAACTTTGCATTGAGCTGACGAAGCTCTGCAAGCTGTGCCTTTGTAATATGGCTGCAAGCCGCATTGACTGTAAATGTCTCAAGCGTACGTCTTGCCTCAAGCATATCCTCAAGCTGCTTATTATCGATACTTGCTACATGAGCACCACGACGCGGCAGAAGAACTGCAAGACCTTCCTGCTCAAGCATACGGATTGCTTCACGTACCGGTGTACGGGAAACACCAAGTCTCTCAGCCAGTGCCACTTCCATCAGTCTCTCACCCGGCTTCAGCTCACCGTGAAGGATCTGAAGTCTGAGCTGATTGAACACGGTATCTCTTAACGGAAGAAATGCCTCATTCTGTTTGTCCTGATACGTTGAATAATTACTCATTTCTGTAGCTCCCCTTTTCTGTATTGTTTTCCCGGTTTACACCGGACTCCGATGGTTTCAGATATTGCTTATTGTCTCCGTCTGTATAACTACAGCATCCGGAAATTCGGCTTTTGCTGCCCTTGCAGCATCTGCCAATCTATCTTTATTTCTAAAAAGCGCAAATACGGTAGAACCGCTTCCGCTCATCAGAACACCATCCGCGCCTTCTTTCTGAAGAACCTTCTTTATCTCACCGATCACCGGCACCTTTGGGATAGTAACATCCTCAAGCACGTTGCCAAGCAGACGGCAGACACTGTCATAGTCGTCTGTCCTGATAGCTGTCAGGATACCGTCAATGTCAGGATGATAACTATGCTCGCTTCTATCATAGTCACGATAAACTTCCTGTGTAGATGCACCTTCCGGCGGCTTAACTAACAGCACGCCGCATTCACGAAGCGGCGGATCCACCTCTGTAAGCTTCTCTCCGATACCCTCAGCAAGCTTTGTGCCTCCGACAATGCAGTACGGAACATCGGCACCGAGACGCACGCCTCTTTCCATAAGTTCTTCTGCAGTAAGCCCCAGGCCAAATACTTCATTTACTGCCCTGAGAACTGCTGCCGCATCTGTACTTCCACCTGCAAGACCAGCCTCTGCAGGGATCTTCTTTTCGATGGTTATATCGATACCATCTTCAATGTGAAATTCTTCAGCCAGCAATGCTGCCGCACGATATGCGAGATTATGCTTATCATCCGGAATATCCGCATTGTCTGTATGAGTCTGTATGCCGGATCTCCCCGATACTCTCTCTACTGTCACGATATCGCAGAGCTTTAATGTCTGCATGACCATACGAAGCAGATGATAACCGTCTCCTTCGCGCAAGCCAACAATATCAAGTCCCAGATTGATCTTGGCGTATGCTTTCTGTTTCAATACCATCTCCTCTATAAACATTTCTAACAAAATGTTGTCGGATGTCCGTTTGTGTTACGACTGATCTGACGCAGTCTCACGTATAAAGTCTTGTATACATTTTGGAGCATTCTTGTATAAAAGTCAATACAATAATCATTTTTTTTCGTTTAATATTCTCTTAATTTATGGTAGAATCATCCAAAGCAGGGGACGAAAAATGGTGACTATATGATTCTTGACCAGATAGCAGATAACCTGAGTATAACTATACAGTGTCATGACAATCCAGATGCCGATACTATTGCATCTGGATTTGCTCTATATAAGTATTTCATGACTCGAGGAAAGTACCGGATAAAGCTCATTTACTCCGGACATGAACAGATATCAAAGAAAAATCTTCAGATCATGGTGGAGGAGCTAAATATTCCAATAGAATATGTTCCGGCTCCCTACCGTGTATCCGGCGTTCTCGTAAATGTAGACTGCCAGTACGGTTCCGGAAACGTGACTCGTTTTCCGTCCGATAATATCGTGATAATCGATCATCATCAGCCCGGACGACTTCCAAGCGGATGCCTCCGGGATATCCGTCCGGAATACGGAAGCTGTTCCACAATCATTTGGAAACTTCTTTCCGACGCCGGTTTTGACGTAAATGCTTATCCGGATCTCTCTACAGCCCTATATTACGGACTATACACTGATACCGGTGCTTTTGCTGAGATCTACAATCCTCTTGACCGCGAAATGCAGGACACGCTGAATGCTGATTATGATCTGATAAAACTCATGAACAACTCCAATCTCTCCCTCAGGGAGCTGGAGATCGCAGGACTCGCCATGATACGGGCTATCGTAAACGAGAAGTGGCATTTTGCCATCTTAAAAGCCGATGACTGCGATTCAAATATTCTTGGACTCATAAGCGATATCTGCCTGCAGGTCGACACGATCTATTCGTGCATCGTCTATGCGGAGCATCCTGATTATGTAAAATTTTCTGTGCGAAGCTGTGTTAAAGAAGTACTGGCAAACGAGCTTGCCTCCTATATCGCAAGAGGTATAGGAAACGGCGGCGGGCACACCGACAAAGCCGGCGGACTCATCAACCTCACAAAATACAAGGAAGCTTTCCCGGATCTTCATTTTGAAGCATTCTTCTCAGAACGCTACCAGAACTTTTTCTCCGACTAATCGCTTACAGTCTGTACATCATCATCCTTCTTCTTTTCTTTTTTTAGTTCATTAAAAGAGTAGGATTCATTATCAGTTGTGGCACTTAACGTGATCGTGTAATTTTTTGTCACATATCCGTTTTTCATAAGGGTCACAACATGAGTTCCCGCAGCCTTTGTAAAATGACAGGGCGCGATTCCCTTATAAGAGCCGTCAAAGTACACTTCCACACCTTCCGGGCTGTCTATATAGAGCTGGTTGGTAGTGGAGCTTACAGAAGTCGGATCTTCCGGCGTATTTGCCGGAGTATTTGTGTTTCCGGTCTGCGTATTTCCGGTATTACTGTTGCTCGTCTCTGTCTTTTCCTCAGTCTTTTCTTCTTCCTTTTCGTCGTTTTTAGTAAATTTATCAGGCAAGGTAGTCGAATCGGGCTTTGCTTCGTGAGCCTCTTTAGTGCTTTCTGCTTCTTCAGACGCTGCTTCCGACTCTTTCACTTCCTCCAGCTGTACATCCAGATTTGCCATCGGTGATCCTACACTGATGTATTTACGGATCGTTACATATCCATCAGCAAAGATATCAAGCGAATGTATGCCGTATTCCAGTTCAACAGGTATCGCCGTAGAAACCTTTTCTCCATCTATCCGCACAGTAGGCGCTGCCCCCTGCGGTGTGAATGTAAAGGTGATCTTTCCATACTTTAACAATTCTCCCTTAAGATCACTTACATCCACGGATACTTCTTTTCCTCTTTGAACGCTGACACTCTTCGTCCCGCCATATTTATGATATGAAACCATCATTTCATAGCTTCCTTCCGGAACTTCCACAAGCATATTGTTCTCAACAGGGAGGATTTTTTCTCCAAGTTCTATCCATCCCCCCTGAAATGATTCTGCCCCGCGGATACGCACATAACCTACTCCGCCATTCTCGATCATGGAATAAATATCATGATCTATTCCACGGATTGTCAGACGGTCACCCTTTTTTATGTCCGCAAATTTTCCGGGAACACCGTTTTCAACCACAACAGTTTTGTCCGTTATCCTGTAATTTTTTCCATCTGTAGAAAAAACTCCACGATTCAGATTTATCTCATAATCTGTTAGATCCTGTACACAGAAAGTACCTTTTGTACCATTGACCTCAGTCAGGACACCGGAATGAATGGATACTACTATATCCACTATATCTCCGACCCTGAGTTCAGCGGGAACCTGTGCTGCTCCATATTCATCAAACATCAGAGTTTTCCCATCATATGAGAGCTCATACTGCTCTGACGTATCTATTGCTTCAAATATGATTTTTTGACGGTTTTCATCTACCTGAAGTATCACTGCCGTTCCGCCGGCTTTCAAGTCTTCATCCCCCGCTGCCGTAAGTACGCTATTTTCAGAGGCTGCTTCAACCTGGGTAGTACCACCTTTTTTGCATGCAACAAAAATAAGCGCAGTACAAAGAAGCAGGAAAAGAAGCTGTGCTCTTTTCCGACCCTGAGTAAACTGCGCCCGGCATGTTTTTGTCCTTCTCCCCATATGATCCCCTCTTTTATACATATCTCATTCACTTCCCCAAATGAACGAGTCTCTATAGCCTGTCCGGCATGACCGACTATACCCTCATGTATGCAATAACCATTTATTTTATATTATTGTCTTATTGTCATCTAATCAAGTCTTTTGCGAGTGAAATCAGCTTTTGTTTCTCATTCAATACAGGATCATCTATTACCTTATCAAGAAGTGCATTAAGAACCTGTCCCATCTCCGGTCCCGGCTTCATTCCAACTTCTTTAATAAGATCTCCGCCATTGATGTCCAGTTCCTTGAGTGAGAGACATTCTCCCTGCTCTCTGCTCTTTAGGAACAGGTCCAGTATCTGCTTTTCATGCTCAAGTTTTTCTTCCTTTAGGTGATCACTCTGGGCAAGAACATCGCAATGATGAACTGCGAGATAAAGCGGAAAGATATCGCTTCCTATCCTGGATGCAGCCTTGCGGACTGACTTTGCATTAGGTGCCGGTCTGTCATCATGAAAACGGACCAGTCTACGCACGAGATCTATCGTATGATTGTCCTCTTTTAATCTCCGTAATATCTCTTCTGCAATGCGTTCACCCTTGTCAGCATGCCTGTAAAAATGATCCACACCATCTTCATCCGTAACACGGCAGTCCGGCTTACCTATGTCATGGAGCATCATGGCAAATCTCAGTATCCTGAATGTATTCTCATCCTCTTCATATCCTGATTTCTTCAAAAATTCACTGAGACATTTATGCTCAAGTTCCATCATGGAGCGCAGGATATGATCACCTACGTTATACACGTGATGAGGATTGTTTTGAGGTGTTTCCATGCACTTATCAAATTCAGGCAGGACTATTGCGGTAATACCGGAATCATACAGTTCTTTCAGATATTCAGGATGATCTGAAACGATAAGTTTTGTAAGCTCGTCGCGGATACGTTCCCCTGAGATATTTTTGAGTGTAGGAGCGAGTTTTTCCGTCGCAGTACGTGTGACTTCATCTATAGAGAAATCAAGCTGAGCCGCAAAACGAAAAGCCCTCATGATACGAAGAGCATCTTCTGTGAAGCGTTCTTCAGGATCTCCCACAGCCCTTATCACCTTTTTCTCCAGATCATCTGCACCATTAAAGAGATCTACGAGTCCTGTCCTGTCATTATATGCCATGGCATTGATCGTAAAGTCACGACGTCTCAGATCTTCAGACAGGTCAGGTGTAAAAGTCACTTCCTTTGGATGTCGGGAATCTTCATACTCACCGTCAATACGATAAGTTGTAACCTCAAAGCCCTCTTTTTTTATCATGACCGTAACTGTGCCATGCTGGATACCGGTATCTATAGTCCTGTGAAAGAGAGCCTTTACCTCCTGCGGCTTTGCACTGGTGGTTATATCCCAGTCATTAGGTTTTCTATTCATCATAGAATCACGAACGCAGCCTCCGACGGCAAATGCCTCGAAGCCTGCGTTCTCAATAGTCTCTATGATAAATCTCACTTTTTCGGGAAGTTCGATCTTCATTAGCCTCTTACTACTCCTACTGTCTGACGTGCGATCGCAAGTTCCTCGTTTGTCGGTACGACCATAAGCTGTACCTTGTCCTCAGGCTTGCTTAAGAAGAACTCCTCACCACGGATCTTGTTCATCTCAGGATCAAAGCTTGTTCCGAGCCATCCGAGATACTTGCAGATCTTCTCACGAACGGTTGAGTTATTCTCACCTGCACCTGCTGTCATAACGATAGCATCTACTCCCTGCATCTCTGTTGCATAGGCGCCGATGTACTTTGCTACTCTTAAAGCATATGCATCGAGAGTAACCTCTGCCTGCTCATTTCCGGATGCTACTGCCTCAGAAATATCACGGAAGTCAGAAGAAATGCCATCTGAAAGACCGAGAATGCCTGATTTTTTATTAAGTATATTAAGCACCTCAGGAGCAGACATATTTTCCTTTTCCATAAGATATGTGATAACTGCAGGATCAATATCTCCGGAACGTGTACCCATGATAAGACCTTCAAGAGGAGTAAGACCCATTGATGTATCTACACATTTACCGTTCTGAACTGCACTTACGGATGCACCATTTCCAAGATGGCAGATGATAAGCTTGAGATCTGTGATGTCCTTTGCAAGCATCTCTGCTGCGCGCTTTGATACATAATCGTGGCTTGTGCCGTGGAAACCGTAACGACGAACCTTATATTTCTTATAGTACTCATAAGGAACCGCATAGAGGTATGACTTCGGCTCCATCGTCTGATGGAATGCTGTATCAAATACAGCAACCTGCGGTACTCCCGGCATAAGTGACTGACATGCACGGATACCGATGATATTTGCAGGATTGTGAAGAGGTGCCAGATCATTGCACTCTTCGATTCCCTTAATAACTTCCTCTGTGATAAGAACAGACTTTGTAAATTTCTCACCGCCATGGACTACGCGGTGTCCAACTGCCTCGATCTCGGAAAGAGAAGATACAACGCCCTCTTCAGGATCGCTTAATTTCTCGAGGACCAGATTAACTGCATCTGTGTGATCCTTCATCTCAACCTGAGTGCTTGTCTTCGGGCTCTCGCCTCTCTTATACTCAAGATTGCTTCCATCAATACCGATCCTCTCGCAGAGACCCTTTGCCATTACAAGCTCAGTCTCGGAATCGATAAGCTGGTACTTAAGTGATGAACTTCCACAGTTTATTACAAGAACTTTCATTTCCTTCTCCTCCAATCACTAACAACGTTTGTTGTTATTTGACTAAATCTTTTCTAGACACACTGTTTTGATTTTATCCGTGTGCTCCCCTGTTGTCAACCTGCGGAAGTCCTTATTTTATGCGAAAAAAGCGGGGATCGTATGTTAATTTTTCAACGATCTCCGCCCGCTTTAGGAGCTTATTTTTTTTGCATAAAATCTATCTCTGATGTCTCCAGCTCAAATGTCATTTCCTTTCCCGATCTCGGGTGACGAAATACCAGTTTTCTTGCAGCAAGGCAAAGAGCTCCTCTGTACCCCTCCGGCATAGCTCCATACTTTCTGTCTCCGATCACCGGAAGTCCGGCGTGTGAGAGCTGCACCCGTATCTGGTGATGACGTCCGGTCAATAGATGTATCTTTAGAAGTCTTGCTCCGCTTTCCGAAAAAGGATTTTCCTCATCAACAACTTCATATTCCAACTCCGCGCATTTTGCATCGGGAGTACCTTCATCCACCGCTTTGCTGGTATTTGTCTTTGCGTCCTTAAGCAAAAAGTCCGTAAGGTGTACACTTTCTCCGCTTGTAAGTCCGATGCCTTCTTCCGGAAGCACGAGTGTCATGTACTCCTTATACATTTCCCCCTTTTTAATCTGTTCCGAAAGAGTCGCTGCTGCTTTACTGTTTTTTGCCAGTACCAATATTCCCTCTACCGGCTGGTCCAGCCTGTGAACCAATGCTACCCACGGCGCTTTTCCCTGCTTTCCGGGATTTTCTGCGCGCTGCCTGTCCGCCAGATAATTCTTTGCGAGGCTGACACAATCCTGTTCTCCGCTCCGTCGTGTCTCTGATGCTGTTCCGGCGTTCTTGTGAATTACAAGGATATCCTTATCCTCAAATATTACTCTTAATTTATTTCTCTTATATATCATGTTAAATCCCAAAAGTAAAAAATCCGACATTGTCGGATTTTTACTTTTGACCCTGTCATTATTTTATATTTACGTATGTAGAGTTACCGATCTTCGTCAGTTCAAGCGAATTAAACTGAACGAGGAATTTACTGAGCTTTGGCGAACCATAATTACGGGTATCAAAATCCGGATATCTGCGCTGCAGACTGTTTCCCAGACTCGAAATATTCATGCCGTTTTCATCATCATTTGCAGTGATGATCTGGCGGATAGCCTTCTCAATAGTAGACAGCTTTGTAAGATTGCTCTGCGGCTTCTCTACATCCTTTTCTGCGGCAGTCTCTGACTTTCCTGACTCAGATGCTTTCAGCGCAGTTTTTCTGACAGTTGTACGGGTTGATACCCTTTTTGTCGTCTTTCCCTTAGCGGTCTTTGCGCTTTCCTTTTCCTGTGTCTTCGATGCGTCCTTCTCTTTTTCCTTTTCCTGGTTCTGTTCTCTGTAGAGCACGTCCAGCATCTTAAAGGAATCACACGCCTTGATAAGCGCTGACGGAGTCTTACTTTCTCCCATTCCGACTACCGTTTTTCCCTCTTCCTTGAGCGTCGCTGCAAGACGGGTAAAGTCAGAATCACTGGATACAAGACAAAAACCATCAACATTATTGTTATATAATATCTTCATGGCATCTATTATCAATGCCGAATCTGATGAATTCTTCCCAAAAGTATTATTAAACTGCTGCATAGGAATGATCGAATTCTCAAGAAGCAGCTTCCTCCACGAAGCACTTGCAGGCTGAGTCCAGTCCCCATAGGCTCTCTTGATCGTTAGATCACCATAGTTACTCGCCTCATCCATAATCAGTCCCACATATTTCTGCGAGACATTCTCTATATCAATCAAAACAGCAAATCTCTTAACCTCAGACACTATTTCTCCCCTTTTTTCATATTCTGAAGCGGTAACCCACACCCCATATAGTCTCTATATATTGAGGATTCGATGAATCGATCTCGATCTTTTCACGGATCTTTTTGATATGAACCGTTACGGTTGCTATATCTCCTATAGAGTCCATATCCCAGATATTCCTAAATAACTCCTCTTTAGAATATACATGATTCGGATGGGATGCAAGGAACGTAAGAAGATCAAATTCCTTTGTAGTAAACGGTTTTTCTTCACCATTTACCCATACTCGGCGAGCTGTCTTATCAATCTTTAGACCACGTATCTCAACCATATCATTTTCCGGCATGCCGCTCTTTATCAGGCGCTCATACCTTGCGAGATGTGCCTTTACTCTGGCTACGAGCTCACTTGGCGAAAATGGCTTTGTCATATAATCATCTGCGCCGAGCCCAAGACCATGTATCTTATCCACGTCATCTTTCTTCGCTGATACGATGATGACCGGTGTATTTTTTGCGGCTCTTATCTCCTCGCAGATCTTGAAACCATCCACATCCGGAAGCATCAGATCCAGGATTATCAGATCCCACTCTTCTTTAAGCGCACGATCGAGACCTGTTCTGCCGTTATTTTCTGTTTCGACTTCAAAATCCGAAAGCTCAAGATAGTCCTTTTCAAGCTCTGCAATCGATTCTTCATCTTCAATGATAAGAATTCTGCTGCTCATATTTCCTCCGTTCTATGCCCATTGGTGTCACCGCCGAAAATACCCATGATCCTCTTACCGGATTTCCGGTTATTTTTTCTGTTTCCGTCCCTGTCATGCTCATTTTCATAGTCCGCGGTATCTTCAGTTTCTTTAACTTCTATATATTTACGAAATTCTATAAGGATAGTTGTTCCCGTTCCGGGATGGCTCGTTGCCCATACACGTCCGCCATGATCTTCCACGATCTTTTTCACGATGGACAAACCTATTCCTGAACCGCCTCTCGCGGAATTTCTGGAGGTATCACTTCGGTAAAAACGATCAAAAATATATGGTATATCCTTTACATCGATTCCCTTACCGTTATCCTCTATCTCCACAACAACCGAGGACTCCTGATCCTTAAGTCTTATGGAGATTACGCCCTTGGGCTTATCCATATACTTTACGGAATTTCCGATGATATTATTTATTACCTTTTTAAGCTGCTCCGGATCAGCGATTATCTGCGTTCCCCGATCCAGATAATTCATGTAGTTAAGCTCTATATTCTGACTGTCCAGATCCATTCCAATTTCATCTACACAATCATCAAAATAATCACTGATATTTATACGGGCAAAATTATATGGGATACGGTTCGTATCTATACCTGAATAAAAAGTCAGCTCATTAATAAGCCTGTTCATATCATTGGCTTTATTGAGGATCGTTCGTACGTATCTTTCCTGCTTTTCAGGCGTGTCCGCCACTCCATCAAGTATACCCTCGGCATAACCTTTAATGGAAGTCACCGGGGTCTTCAGATCATGCGTGATATTACTGATCAGAGTACGATTCTCACTTTCACTCTCGACGCTCTTATCTGCTGACCGTTTCAGACGTATACGCATCTCATCAAAGTTTCTGCAAAGCGTCGCTATCTCATCATCGCCGCGAGGTATGCTGATCTCAAAATCAAGCTCTCCCTCAGCGACTTTCTGCGTAGCATCCGTTATCTGTCGAAGGGGTGCTACCATAGTCCGATAGATCCATGACACCAGCATGAGTCCCGTGATCACCAATATTATTATAAACGCTATACAAAGCTGTACAGCAGTAGATTTCATCTGGGGCACCAGATCATTTACGTGAGTTATGATAAATGCGCTTCCATCAGACCCATCCGAAAAATCAAAACAGACCTGTTTTATTAAGTATCCACTGTCTCTTAAGTATACTTCACCGTCTTTATTATCCTCTTTACTATTTCCTGACGGAAGTACGCTAAGCACCTCGAGAGTATCTTTTTCATCTCCGGTATAGTATATATCCTTATCCTTACGGACGATCAAAAAAGACGATTTTGCGCTCAGCTCAGCATTGATCTCACGAAGGACAGTCTTATCCTCAAGTTTTTCTGACGATAATTCCGAATACTGCTCCAACGTATTAAATATATCATCCGTTACACTGGAAAACAAACCGACACTGTTGGTCAGTAACCCGTAAGCATCTGATTGTATTCCAAAATTTTTAAGTACCAGACTTCTTTGGTAATTTGTGAGACACATGATCGATATCGAAAACAACATTATCGGTATCAGGACCACTGCAAGAAATGTTCCGAATAGTCTCGCTTTTAGATTAGTTTTCATTGTTATCACTCACTGTTAAAAGCCATCTCTATAAACTCTTTTACAGTATATCAGACTAAAAACCTCTCTTAAGAAAAAGCTTTATAAAAACTTCTAAACTTTTTGTAAAGACCGACGTTTATTCGAACAAGCAAAAGGACAGGCCGCAAAACCTGTCCTTTGCCGGAACCAACAGTGCCTGCCATTGATTCCTTATATGGGGGAGAGTATCTTGTAAGCGAGAAAATAACTATCACCGCTCCACCTTTTATATCGTCCTCCACTGTGTTTTTATTAACCCCTTTACGAAAATTGAATATATGCAATCCTTTGTGCATAAAAACAGATAAAAAACCGGGGAAAACTGCATTTCCCCGGCCTTAAAATGTATTTTATTTTCTATATCAGCCAAAGTATCTGTCAAGGAGTCCCTTGAAGGCCTTGCCGTGTCTTGCCTCGTCACGAGCCATCTCATGAACTGTATCATGGATCGCATCGAGATTAAGAGCCTTTGCTCTCTTAGCAAGATCGGTCTTTCCTGCTGTAGCGCCATTCTCAGCGTCAACTCTGAGTTCCAGATTCTTCTTTGTGGAATCAGTAACGACCTCACCGAGAAGCTCTGCGAATCTTGCAGCATGATCTGCTTCCTCAAAAGCAGCCTGGCGATAATACATACCGATCTCCGGATAACCTTCTCTCATGGCAACCCTGCTCATAGCGAGATACATACCAACCTCAGAGCACTCACCTGTGAAGTTAGAACGAAGATCCTCTATGATATCATCCGGAACACCCTGTGCTACGCCAACCACATGCTCAGCTGCCCATACCATATCCTCGCCCTGAACAGTGAACTTGGACGCCGGTGCATTACAAACCGGACACTTCTCCGGAGCTGCATCTCCTTCATGGACATAACCGCAAACCTGACATACAAACTTCATAAAAATTCTCCTTTCAGCCTCTTACCTTTGACCTTTAAAAATTGTACCCCAGCCTCATTGGTTCTTGTCATCATGTTGCACGAAATTCAGAAGATTTTCAATAGTTTTTCAGCATTTTAGCCAATGCAAACAGAAAAACCGCCAACAGATCCAGTCTGTCGGCGGCTTTTAAGGAATGTACTAAATTTTGTACGTCAATATTTATCCGATCTTAGTTCATTATACACTTGCGCTGTTGAGATACTTTTCCTGCTCAGGTGTAAGCACGTCGATCTCTTTGCCCATAAATGCCAGCTTCTTCTTAGCTACATCGATATCAACTTCATTCGGAACATCGATAAGCTTTTCCTTAAGCTCAGATGCATGCTCAACAAGATACTTTGCAGAAAGAGCCTGGATAGCGAAAGACATATCCATGATCTCAGCAGGATGTCCGTCACCACATGCAAGGTTAACGAGACGGCCCTCTCCAAGTACGTAGATCCACTGACCTGTAGGAAGCTTGTAACCCATGATGTTCTCTCTCATCTCTGCTGTTTCAACGGCGATCTCACGGAGACCTGCCATGTCGATCTCGCAATCGAAGTGACCTGCATTTGAAAGGATAGCTCCATCCTTCATTACAGCGAAGTCTTCAGCATCGATTACCTTATCGCAGCCTGTAACTGTTACGAAGAAGTCACCAAGCTTTGCTGCTTCCTTCATCGGCATTACATCAAAGCCATCCATAACAGCCTCGATCGCCTTAACCGGATCGATCTCTGTAACGATAACACGCGCGCCAAGACCCTTTGCACGCATTGCAGTACCCTTACCGCACCAACCGTAACCTGCAACTACTACGATCTTACCTGCTACGATCAGGTTTGTTGTACGGTTGATACCATCCCATACAGACTGACCTGTACCATAACGGTTATCAAAGAAGTGCTTCATCATAGCGTTGTTTACACGTACCATAGGGAAGAGAAGCTCGTTTGCACGGTTCATAGCTTCCAGACGAAGGATACCTGTTGTTGTCTCCTCACATCCGCCGATAACCTTTGCTGCAAGATCACGATACTCTGTATGCATCATGTGCACCAGATCTCCACCATCATCAATGATGATGTCAGGACCTACTTCAAGTACGGCACGTATATGCTTCTCGTACTCTTCCGGAGTAGTTCCATGCCATGCATGTACCTCAAGACCTGCATGTACCAGAGCTGCTGCAACATCATCCTGTGTAGAAAGCGGATTTGAACCTGTTACATACATCTCAGCTCCACCTGCTGCCAGTGTAAGGCAAAGGTATGCTGTCTTTGCTTCAAGGTGTACGGAAAGAGCTACTTTCTTTCCTGCAAAAGGCTTTGTCTTCTCAAACTCGTCATGAAGCATTGAAAGAAGCGGGCAGTTCTTTCTAACCCACTGAATTTTACGCTCGCCAGACTCCCAGAGATTAATATCCTTAATTTCGCTAGACATTTTTCCTCCTCTAAAACGCATGTATAGACTTAACTAAATCATATTATCATAAATGTACGCTAACACACAGTTTTTCTAACAACATATTTATAAAAAGATTGTAAAAACTAAAAAAGCGGGGCATAAGCCCCGCTCCGGTATTACTTAATTATCTGCACTTATTACTTCAGTAATGCTGCAGCTGCTGCTCTCCTTGCATTCCAATCAGCCTGAGCTGCAAGGTTTGATGCATAGAATGCTGCAAGTCTTGTCTGATACTCAGCATAAGCTGCCTGGCCTGCTGCTGTCTGAGCTGCGCCAGTTGCAAGCTGCTGTGCATAGAATGCTGCAAGTCTTGTCTGATACTCAGCAAATGCTGCCTGACCTGCTGCTGTCTGAGCTACGCCTGTTGCGAGCTGCTGTGCATAGAATGCTGCGAGATTCTGCTGGTAAGTAGCGAATGCTGCCTGACCTGCTGCTGTCTCAGCTACACCCTTTGCGAGCTGCTGTGCGTAGAATGCTGCGAGATTCTGCTGGTAAGCTGCGAATGCTGCCTGACCTGCTGCTGTCTCAGCGATTCCCTTAGCAACCTGAGCTGCTCTGAACTGCTCAAGTGCTGCCTGGTAAGCAACGTAAGCTGCCTGACCTGCTGCTGTGTTAGCTACGCCCTGTGCTACCTGAGCTGCTCTGAATGACTCAAGTGCACTCTGGTAAGAAACATAGGCTGCTGTGCGCTCTGCCTGAGCTGCGTTTGCTGCTGCTGCTACCTCTGCATAATTAGCTGCCGAAACAGGTACTACAGACATAACTGCAACTGTGAGGCATACAAATAATGCTGCGATTTTTTTCTTCATTGATAACGCCCTCCTGATTGGGAAAAATATTTATTACAGCGTCATCATAGCACCGCATTTTTTAAAATTCAATATGTCAAGGCCTATGCTCTTAAAACAGTACAGAAATTAAGTAGTTTTTAATTTTTTGACAATAAAGTTTTAATTTTCTTAATAATTTCTTCCACTTAATCCGAGGCGATCGCACATCTTTCGTATCTCAAAATATACACGCTCGGAATCAATAGTTTTAACCTCTCGTTTTTCCATTACGATCTGTCCGTTGATGATAACTGTATCAACCTCAGAACCGTTTGCAGAATATGTAAGGGCAGCGATCAGGTTGTTATTCGGCATCATTGACGGAACATCAAGTCTTAAGATCGCGAGATCCGCCTTCTTTCCTACCTCTATTGAACCTGTTACATCTCCGAGCTGCAGAGCCTTTGCTCCGTTAATGGTAGCCATGCGGAATACCTCCCTTGCACCTACGCACTGCGGAGTATTATTAACGGCCTTATGGATCAGTGCTTCGATCGCCATCTCACGGAACATATTCTGACCGTTATTGGACGCTGCACCATCTGTTCCGAGGCACACATTAATGCCCTTTTCAAACATCTTCGGAACCGGAGCTACCCCATTTCCAAGCTTTGCGTTAGACGCCGGATTGGTAACGATGCTGACATTATGAGCCTTAAGGATGTCCATATCACTGTCACTCAGACGGATACCGTGTGCAGCGATAGTCGGAACCTCAAATACACCTGCATCACGAACATATTCTGTGGGAGTGCAGTTATGATCCTTTAACATATTGTCACTTTCTGTCTGTCCCTCAGCGAGATGGATATGGATACCGAAGTGATTCTCCTTTGCGATATCAGCAACCATTCTCAAATAATCCGGGCCGCAGGAATAAGGTGCATGAGGATTAAGGAAAAATGAGAGACGATCACACTTTTCTCCATCCTTCATTTCTTCAAAAGCTTCCTTCAGACGGAAATCATTTTTATCATACTCACCGCCAACGAGACCTCTTCCGATGACAGCTCTCATTCCACTGTCGATAACAGCCTGTGTGGTCTGGTGGATATGCATCTGCTGATCATTGAAGGTAGTTGTTCCGGACTGGATCATCTCCAGCTGGCCGAGCATGGATCCCCAGTACGCATCCTCGGGTGTAAGTTTATCCTCAATAGGACTGATAGTATTGAAAAGCCAGTCTGTAAATGACAGATCATCTGCACAGTTTCTCATCATGGACATATAAGTATGTGTATGTGCATTGATAAGTCCCGGTATTACAAGACGGTCTTTTCCGTCAATTACGGTATCTTCCTTAAATCCATCCGGAGCGGTATCAATACCAACGATATTCTCTCCTTCTATATAGATAGAATGAGTTCCGATCACATCTCTTCCTTTTTCCGGAAGTACAACCTGCGCGTCTTTTATCTTAATTCCCATATTAATCTCCTCGAAAAGAATAGCGGAACAAAACGAAATCCGATTATTTCCCTTGTTCCGCAGATCAACATTTTTACCTATCACCGATTTTAGCAAAGGGTTTTTTTATTTGCAAATCGCACGTCCGTGATTGTGGTATAATTTTTCTCATGAAAAAGATTATCTTAACCGGCGGAGGGACAGCCGGTCACTGTGTTCCAAATCTTGCTCTGGTCCCCATTTTGAGAGAGCTTGATTTTGAGGTCGCATATATCGGTTCCTATAATGGAATAGAGAAGAAACTGGTAGAGTCTGCCAAGATTCCTTATTTTGGCATTTCTACCGGAAAACTCCGCCGTTACTTTGACCTCAAAAACTTCACGGATCCTTTCCGCGTGATCAAGGGCTTTGCAGAGGCTTACAGTATCTTAAAAAAAGAAAAACCGGACATCGTTTTTTCAAAGGGAGGATTTGTATCTGTTCCGGTCGTTAAAGCTGCTGCTATGCTGAAGATCCCCGTAGTGATCCACGAATCCGATATGACACCGGGACTCGCAAATAAACTCTGCTACAATTCTGCCGAAAAGATCTGCTGCTCTTTTAGGAAGACACTCGACCTGCTTCCGGCTGACAAAGCTGTTTTCACCGGTTCTCCTATTCGCGCAAGCCTTCTTAAAGGTGACAGAGCCAAAGCAAGATCCTTTACGGGTATCAGAAGCGGTGATTATCCTACGATCCTCGTTATCGGAGGTTCCCTTGGCGCCCAGAACGTAAATGAACAGGTTCGTCGTATTCTTCCGAAGATCCTGCCGCATTACAACGTAATACACCTTTGCGGTAAAGGAAAACTTGATCCTACGCTTAATTCCACTGACGGTTACGTTCAGTATGATTACATCCAGAAAGAGCTTCCGGATCTCTTTGCCTTATCCGATCTGGTCATTTCCAGAGCCGGATCCAATGCGATCTTTGAGCTCCTGGCACTAAAAAAGCCAAATATCCTGATACCGCTGCCGCGAGAAGTCTCCCGGGGCGACCAGGTCCTGAATGCGGAAGCATTTGAAAATGCAGGCTATTCTTATGTACTTCAGGAATCAAACATGAACGATGAATCTCTTATAAAAGCTGTCGAATTTGTGGCAGAGCATCGTTTCGACTATATACAGACCATGGAAGAATCGGTAGAAAGCGGTGCGGTAAAGATTATCTGCGGTCTCCTTAATGACATCGTAGATGAGCACCGTAAATAATAAGACCAGAAAGGATTTTACTAATGAAAGACGATTGTATTTTCTGCAAACTTGCAAACGGTATCATCCCTACAAATTCCATCTACGAGGATGATGAGTTTAATGTGATCCTGGATGCCGGTCCGGCAACACGCGGTCATGCGCTTATCATTCCGAAAGAGCACTACGCAAATATCTATGAACTTCCGGATGAAACCGCTGCTCATGCACTTGTTCTCGCAAAGAAGATGGCAGCCCACATGACAGACAAACTTCATGCAGAAGGCTTCAACATCGTTCAGAATAACGGAGAGCTTGCAGGTCAGACAGTATTCCATTTCCATATGCACCTGATCCCCAGATATTCCGACGATGGACAGAAGATCGGCTGGAAGCCCGGAAGTCCGTCTGATGAAGACCAGAAGAAACTTGCTGAAGAGCTGCGTAAATAAAGAATCCTTAAATCTGAAAAACTCTGTGAAGCGATATCTACGAATTGTCTTATCGTAGCGACTTCACAGAGTTTTTTTATCTTATCTGATATGTTTACACCAACTGCGGTTCCGGTTTTGCGGCTCCTTGAAAATTAAATACCGTATCAAGCATTCGAAGCATGCGGAAATCACCCTTAACCTGCATCTCACCTGACATAAAAGCATTCTGGAATGTGAGCTCACCCTTTGTGATCTGATCAAGCTTCTCCTGCGTAAGTTTGCAAAGAACTGTCTGCTCATCACGTTTTTCATAGGTGATATTCAGTACTTCATCATGCACTTCTATGATCATCGGTTTTTCCATTCCCTTGATCACAAACTGATACACTGCCTCAAAACTGCTCTGCGGTACAAAATGACTTCTAAAGGACGCACTTATCACTTCATCCTCTGACTTTCCGTCATTCTTTAAGAGCGTACGGAAATGATCCGTAAGTTCACGTATATCTTCTTTCTGCTTCTGTACATAATTATCATCTGACGCATATCTGGAAAGCTGCTCTGTTTCCTGAGGTGTAAGGTCGATAGGTTCTCTGGTATTTACCATCTGTGTCATAGCCTGGTTACTTGCAGGCAATGTAACCGTTCTCCTCGAAACCACTCTGTACAGGTTCTCAGCAGCTTTTTCTATAAGCTTTATATATTCCTGATTAAGTTCAAATGCCACCGGATCACGAACATACGCTGAGAGACCGTTGCACAGTTTTCCTCCCAGAAGATCCCATGCTGACTGCAACGTAAGAAGTCCCTGTCTCTCACCGAACGAGGTTGACATAACAACAGGCATCATATATATACCGGTCATTTTTTCCTTATTCCCGTAAAACCAGCAGGCATCCAGAAATTCTGTCATGTATCCGCCGATACCGAACCACTCAACAGTGGTCGCCAGTATCGCGCCATCAGCATCATTCAATGTACTTGGCAGAGCTGTGATCTTTCGCTTTTCATCATAAAGATTTATACGCTCGACCTGTACATTCAGTTCCTCCAAAACCGCCTGCATCCTTGTCAGGACAAATAACGTGGGGTCCCCTACGATTCCACGCCCTCCGTAATAAATATTTATTTTCATACCCTCTCCTCCGTTAAGCCCAGCTTAAATCTAACTAAATGTTGTCGGATGTCTGATTTTGTGTTGTCTCTCCTCTGGGTTTTTTATAAAGAATAAATCCAAGCAAAAGTCCCATGATCAGCCCGCCTATATGAGCCGCATTATCAATTCCATGAGCCATAAATCCCGAAAATACGCTGTATGCTATGAGAAATCCCGCTCTGCCGACAGTCATATTTCCGAGTCTTCCCCTGTTTCGGATAAGTATAACGAACATTGCGCCTATTACCCCAAAGATCGCGCCGCTCGCTCCGGCTGATACACTTGTATTATGGAGCAAAAGCCCTGCTCCTATCGAAACCATCGATGCAGAAAGGCCACTCAGGATATAGAGCAGCAAATACTTACCATGCCCCAGTAATTTTTCCACTCTTGAACCAAAAACCGCAAGTGACAACATATTTGCTCCCAGATGTTCCGCCCCAAAGTGAAGGAACATACTGGTAAAAAGCCTGTAAAACTGCGACTTTTCAAATACATAAGGTGCATATAAAGCCCCGACCGATACCATGTATTCCAGGTTCGACACAGAACCATACATGATAACTGCGATAAATACGAGTACATTAAGCAATATTATGCATACCGTTACCGGTGCGGGATTGCGCAGCGTATGATTTATGATCCATTGTCCAACGGTCTGATATCCATCCTTGCGGTCAGCTGCTACATTAATAGCCTCTGCCAGACCTTCCCTCAAATTGTCAAAATCACACATCCCGTTTTCAAAAATGCACAGTCTCTTGCCTCTGAGATCAACCGCCCAGAAAAACTCATCGTTTCTGGCTATTTCCTGTACATTTGCAAGATTTGGCGTGAGAAAAATTGAAAATACACTTATCTTTGCGTATCCCTTTGCCTCAAACATTCTCCCTATCTGATTTTTTAACTGCTGATAAGTCGAGACATCTACTATGAACTGCCGTCCATCGATAACAAGAATAGCCATCGCAAGATTATCTGCCACCCGGAAGAAAACATTGACCTGCGGCATCGATGACTGGAGGCGGGAGTATCCGCGCTGTGTAAGAAATTCAGCAACTACTGCTTCCAATAGAAACCCTTTCCGGTTACTGTTTTTTTATAAACAGCGGCCCTGTTAAATATCTATATAGAGTTAATTTTACACTGATGATTTTTTTTATGCAAGGCGGAAGGTCATAGTAATATCAGCAAATGAAACTCTGTCCCCATGGCGTAATTCTGCGGTTTCTCCGGCTTTAAGACTCCTGTCATTAAGAGTTGTACCATTAGTGGAATGAAGATCTGACAGATAATACTTTCCTCTGTCTTCTCTGATACATGCATGAATGCGGCTGACACCTCTGCTTTCTATGAGTCCGTCTGCTTTCCCCCTCATCTTACCTATCATAAACGTGCTGCGGTTTATGCGGAAATTCCGTTCCTCTCCGTTTATGATCCCACTGAGTACCGGACGCACCTGCCTTTCATTTCGTATATCAGAAAGTAATACTGTTTCGTTATTATCATAGGCATCTGCCATACTTAGTTTTCCTGATATCTCCCTCTCTCCGATATCAGGTCTGAAAGCTGGTTCATCACATTCTTCCGACAAAAAATCCGGAATCTCTTCCTTCTGATTTTTCTTATCAATAAAATGAACTGCACTAAGGATCGCCGCTGAAAAAAATATCGCTATACAAATACCGGAGATCACATAGTCTCTGTCAGAAAGATTAAAATATTCCGTAATTCCGGGATTAAATAACAAAAATGCATAAATTCCTGCAGCTGCCGCAGTCAGTAATAAACACACGATTATCCCGCTCTTCGCCCTTTTTTCCCCGGATCCTGCATCGATTCCGACTTTTTCTTCCTCTTTTAGATAATAGTTTTCCCGTTCCTGCCTGTGATCCCAGTCTGCCTCTTCGGGAAATACCGGTTCCTCTATCCGCTTTATACTTGGGATATTCAGATATGACTGATTTCTGTATGTCTGATCC
>CAMVTN010000030.1 GCA_947170415.1 uncultured Lachnospiraceae bacterium
GAACGGATTCGGAATGATGCTCGTCCAGGGTGCTGCTGCATTCAAGAGGTGGACAGGACACGATATGCCGATCGAGCACATGAAGGAAGTTCTCGGTATCGATTACGATAAGATCTGAACATATTTATTTAAAGGAGTTTATTAATGAATAAGAAATATTTCCCTGCAGCGTTTATACTGTATCTGAACTATTTTATCCACGGTGTAGGCTGCTCGATCCTTGGACAGTCCGTAATTAAGGAAGCTCTCGCAGCAAGCTGGGGAGTTGAAGTAATGTCTATCACAGCTATTTCAGCTGCACTCGGACTTGGAAGACTTATCGCACTTCCTTTTGCGGGACCTCTTTCCGATAAGCTTGGTCGTCGTATTTCTGTTGTTATCGGTGGTCTGTCATATGCCATCTATCTTTTCGGTCTTGCATTTGCATTCAACGCAGGTGCAAACGGCGGTTATCAGATCGCATATATCTGCGCTATCGTTGGTGGTATTGCGAACTCATTCCTTGATACAGGTATCTATCCTGCAGTTGCAGAGGTTATCAGCGATGCCCCCGGTGTCGCTACAATGGGAATCAAGTTCTTCATCGCTATCTCACAGATGCTTCTGCTTTTCTTCCTTGGTATGGCAGTAGCAACAACAGCAGCAGGAATGACTTCCTACAACAATCTGTTCTATGTTTGCGGTGCAGCTTACCTTATCCTGGTAGTTCTGATCTTCATCCTTCCGCTTCCTGATTCTGATGCATCAAAGGGAGAGAAGAAAGAGGGACTTATCGAGAGCTTAAAGCATACTAATTTCTCGATCGAGTCCATCGCAATGATCCTCATCGGATTTACATGTACAGGTACATTCCAGCTGTGGCTCAACTGCGCACAGAACTACGCTAAGACAAATGCAGGTTGGGAGAACCCGTCTATCATGCAGACCTATTACTCAATGGGTACACTTATTGCACTGGTAGTTACATCTATCCTTACACGTAAGATCAAGGATGTTCGTTTTATCCTTGTTTACCCTCTTATCTGTCTCGCTACACTGATCGGGGTTCTTCTTTGCCCGACACAGGCTGTATGTGCAGCAGCAGCGTTTATTATCGGATGGGCAGGAGCCGGCGGACTTCTTCAGATCGCTACTTCCGTTTGTAACATGCTCTTCCCTAAGATAAAGGGTACAGTTACAGCACTTGTTATGATAGCATCATCACTGTGCAACTACACTATCCTTACAGCAGCATCAAAGATGACACCGTCCGGAGTTATGATCATGAATATCGTTCTTACAGGTATCGGTGTGCTCCTTGGTCTCTTTGTAAATCTGAGATATGCAAAGATGTTGGAAGCAAACAAGTAAAAAAGAGGTACTGGTATGAATACTGTTAAAGTCAGAAACGTCGTTATTGGCGAAGGTACACCTAAGATCATCGTTCCTATCGTAGGAAAGACAGAGGAAGAAATTCTCGCTGCAGCAGCTTCTTTCAAGGAAGTCAGATATGACATCGTTGAGTGGCGTGTTGACTGGTTTGATGAGATCTTCAATGAAACACGTACAAAGGATGTTATGCAGAAGCTTCGTGATGTATTAGGCGATAAGCCCATCCTTTTCACTTTCCGTACATCCAAAGAGGGCGGAGAAAAGGCTATCGATCCTGAAGCATACGTAAATCTCAATAGCATGGCTGCAGAGACAGGTCTTATCGATCTTGTAGATGTAGAAGCATTTACAGGTGATGAGTACGTAAAGCGTATCATTGAGAATGCACATAAGAATAATGTTAAGGTTGTTGCATCAAATCATGATTTCCACAAGACTCCTGATAAGGATGATATCGTAGGAAGACTTAAGAAGATGCAGGAACTCGGAGCTGATATTCCTAAGATCGCAGTTATGCCGCAGAACAAGGCAGATGTGCTGACACTTCTTTCTGCAACAAGAGAGATGTCAGAGGAGTATGCAGATCGCCCGATCATCACTATGTCCATGGCAGGAACAGGTCTCATCAGCCGTCTTTGCGGTGAGGTATTTGGATCTGCTGCTACATTCGGAGCTGTTGGAAAGGTTTCCGCTCCGGGACAGATGAATGCGAAAGATCTCGATACAATTTTGGGTCTTATACATGAAAGCATCTGATAAGAGCAGAGAAATTAAATAATAGAAACAGATCAGGGTAGATGAGGGCGAAAGTTTTGTAGTAGATATACTTTCGCCCTTATTTCGTAAAAAGTTAAGATGCTCACTTTAATGATTTACACTAATGAAGTATAATATGATGTCAGGGTCAAAAGGTCAAAATCCGATTGTGCTTGCACAAAGAGGATTGAGACCTTGGGACCCGCAAAACACGAGCAAGTAGCGTTATTACGCGGAATGCGAGTGTTTAAAAAGACGTTTAAGAAGGGGACGGTATGAAAAAGATTTTATATTATCTGGAAGAAAATCTCGAAGAAATGCTTATGGTCCTAATGCTGGCAGCAATGGCAGTCATCATGGGAATACAGGTTTTTTCACGGTATATATTGGGCGTATCCCTTTCGTGGTCTGAAGAGATAACCAGATATCTGTTTATCTGGTCAGCTTTCTTAAGTGTCAGTCTATGTACAAGAAAATGTATATCTATAAAAATCGACCAGTTTATAAAGTTTTTTCCGAAACGCGGTGAAGCGGCATTCAAGCTGGTAAATCTGACAATCTCATTCATTTATTTTGCATACCTGATACCGTATTCATTTACATATCTGAAATCTACTATTGCAAGCGGACAGGTGAGTCCTGCGTGCGGGATACCGATGTATTTTATCCAGGCAGCCCCGCTTGTGTGTTTCTCACTTACCGGTATCCGGTTGATCCAGAGGTGGATCATAAACCTGGAGATCGTAATGAAAAAAGATCACAAAGAA
Organism: uncultured Lachnospiraceae bacterium; assembly: GCA_947170415.1. Classification (GTDB taxonomy): domain Bacteria; phylum Bacillota; class Clostridia; order Lachnospirales; family Lachnospiraceae; genus NK4A144. The sequence goes on from CAMVTN010000030.1 coordinate 2,895, forward strand.
ATGGGAGAGGGAAGCCTCGCGGAATCCATTACAGAGTCTGTAACAGATAACATTGGAAATAAGGAGGATATCTGAAATGTCAGTAGCAGCTGTATTTATCATATTTATCATATGTCTCCTTATCGCGATACCTATTTCTATTTCACTTGGAATAGTCGCTGTATTGCCGGGGGCTTTTGATCCCTCATTTACAGCGAGCGGAAGCTATGCGATACGTTCAATGCTCGGAGGAATCGATAGTTTTCCTCTTCTTGCGGTTCCTATGTTTGTACTTGCGGGCATAGTAATGGCGCATGGACAGATCTCAAAGAGATTGTTTGATGTTTTTGCATATTTCCTTGGCAGACGAACAGCCGGTATCCCGTGTGCAGTCATCATAACCTGTCTTTTTTACGGAGCTATTTCAGGATCTGCGCCTGCTACGGTGGCTGCAGTAGGAAGCATGACCATCCCGTTCCTTATGGAAATGGGATATGATAAAAAGTTTTCTGTTGCGATAGTGGCTGTTTCCGGAGGACTTGGAGTTATCATTCCGCCGAGTATTCCTTTCATCATGTTTGCGATGGCGTCGGGAGAGTCAGTAAGTGATCTGTTCCTCGCAGGTATCATTCCCGGTTGTCTGATCGCGTTATTGCTCATGGGATATGCGGTTTTTTACTGCAAGACCCGTGGAGAAGATCGTGAAAAGATCGAGGCAAAGGTCAAAGAGCTGAAGGATAAGGGCTTTTTACGGGTAGTAAGAGAAGGATTTTTTGCATTACTAAGTCCGGTTATCATTCTTGGCTGTATCTATACAGGAATCGCATCTCCTACAGAGGCAGCGGTTATTTCTGTTTTTTACGCGCTGATCGTGAGTCTCTTTATATATAAGTCTTTGAAATTGCGTGATGTGTGGACGATCTTTGCTGAAGCAGTTCATACATACGGACCGATATTGTTCATACTGGCTGCATCAACAGCATTTTCCAGAGTCCTGACACTGATGCAGGTGCCTCAGGTAGTCAGCGCATGGATACTTGCGCATTTCACAAATAAGATAATCCTTCTGCTTGTGATAAATGCATTCCTTCTGATAGTAGGAATGGTTATGGATACAACACCGGCAATACTTATACTGACACCTATCCTGCTTCCGATAGTGACAGTAGTTGGAATGAATCCTGTTCATTTCGCTGTAATGATGGTTGTAAACCTCGCGATCGGATTTGTAACACCGCCTATAGGAGTGAATCTGTTTGTGGCAAGTTCGCTTTCGGGAGTACCGGTTATGGATATAGCAACACAGAGTGCGCCGCTCATCATTATTTTCATGATAGCGCTGCTTCTCATCACATTTATCCCCGGGATCAGTCTGGCACTGTTTTAAGGAGAATAATTATCATGCTTAAAAGGCTTAAATTAATATTGATCCTTGCAGGAATGTCTGTGGTTTTTGCAGGATGCGGAAAATCAGCAGATGGGGTTGAAGAACAGAGATATGCATGGCCTCTTGGAACATCCAGCCCTGAGGACACGGTAACACAGATAATGGCAGAAAAATTTGCCGATGAAGTATCTGAATTAAGTGACGGCAGGATGAAGATCCAGGTTTATCCCAATAGTGTGCTTGGCGGAGATAGAGAACTTTTGGAGTCCTGTGCAGATGGTGATATACCGTTTGTGGTACAGAACACGGCACCGCAGGTTTCTTTTATGAAAGACATTGCTGTCTTTGACATGCCCTGTGTTTACAGCAATATTGATGACTTAAGAAAGGTTGTCGATGATCCTGATTTCTTAAGCGGTATAAGCAGTGTATACAAGAGCGGCGGATATGAGCTTTTGGGATATGCAGATCAGGGCTTCCGTGTAATGAGTACAAATAAAAATGTCGCAGCTATGGCGGATTTTAAGGGTCAGAAGATCAGAACCATGGAAAATTCTTTTCATCTGGCATTTTGGAAGCAGCTTGGAGCCAGCCCGACTCCGATGGCATTTTCAGAAGTATATATAGGATTGCAGCAGGGAACTATTGATGCTCAGGAAAATCCTTATGAGGTTATCGTTTCCAATAAACTATATGAACAGCAGCATTATATAGTGGAGACAAATCATCTGCCGCATCTGATCTCACTAATAGTAAGTGATGAATTCATGCAGAAATTATCAGCAGAGGATCAGGAGATAATAAGGGCAGCTGCCGTGAAAGCAAAGGACTATGCACGTGAGCAGTCTGATGAACGTATCGCTTCCAGACAGAAGATCATCAGAGATAGCGGAAGTGAGATCATAACTCTATCGGATGAGCTTTATGTAGAAATAAAAACTTCATGCGAGCCGGTTTATGACAGCATAAGAAAGTCTGTGGATCCTAAACTCGTAGATCTTTATATGAGCGGAGCCGACAAATAAGAGACTATAGTTAATAAAAACAATTTAACGCATAGACGCTTTAAATCGCTAAAACTTTTCCTTGTCATTGTGGCGCAGTATGTTCTATAATGATATCTATTCAGAATAGCCTGAAGCACTTGCTGCTGAAGGCGTACGAAAGTGACGAGAGAAGTCTGGAGGGAAATCAGAATGGAACAGCTGGAAAAGATCCGTGAAAAAATCGGTGAATGTGATAACAGAATCATAGAAGCACTTGCTGATCGTATGGTGCATATTCAGGAAATCATCTCCTATAAAAAGGCAACAGGAATCCCGATCCTCCAGCCGGAACAGGAGAAAAAGCAGACAGAAACACTGACGCAGAAACTCGGCGATAATGAATTTGAGGAAGAAATCCTCGACATTTTCAAATACATCGTTAAGAATAGCCGTCGCGTACAGGCAAAGAGCCTCTTTGATTATAACGTATTTCTGATCGGCTTTATGGGAGCCGGAAAGACTACGATCGCGGCAGAACTTGAGAGAAAGCTTGAGATGCGTCGTGTGGAGATGGACGCCATGATAGTAGAGAAGCAGGGAATGTCCATTTCTGAGATCTTTGACGAATACGGCGAAGCATATTTCCGTAATCTTGAGAGCAACTGCCTTATCGAGCTGCAGAAAGTAAAGCAAAGTATAGTATCCTGCGGCGGCGGTGTTGTCATGCGTGAGGACAATTCCGAACATATGAAGAAGAACGGAAGAGTCGTACTCCTTACCGCAAAGCCGGAGACTATCCTGGAACGTGTTAAGGACAGTAATGACAGACCGATCCTTAATAATCACATGAATGTTGAGTTTATATCAAATCTTCTTGAGAAGAGGCGAGAAAAGTATCATGCTGTTGCTGATATCGAGGTTGCGACAGATGGAAAGAATGAGGATCAGATCTGCGATGAGATCATAGCAAAACTGATCGCATTTGATAATGAGCGTGAAGCAAAAAATGCGTAAAAAAGGAATCCGGTGTGAAAACCGGATTCTTTTTTTTAACTAATTAGGAAAATTCGTTGGAATTTCTGTCAGTCAAAGTCGGATTCATTGTTCTGCGGAGCACTTAGTGAGGTCTTATCGAGTCCGGCATGACTTTTAATGCAATTTATTCATATCTTTCTCGATGAAATCACAACGAAGAGCAAGCCAGTCATGAAGCCATGCGGTCTGGCTGCACCATGAAGTATCATGATAAGCATAATAAACTTTGTTATTCTCTTCTTCCGGGATATCCCATCTGATAAAGTTCATTTCTGCTGCCCGGGACATCCTTGCTACACGCTCGGGAATGCTGTCGGCAGTTCTGCGAAAAGCTTCTCTAACACCACCATTTTCGTAAGCATCATTTATTGCTTTGACGAACCTTGGGTTATTAAAGAGCGGAACATAGTAGTCACGAACTCTCGCAGTCCAGCCATCAGGCCAGATATAGTCTTCTTCAAGGAAGGGCATATCTATAATGCCTGCGGTCCTGTCGTAGTCCCACGCCGGACCCATGTACATTTTTTGGTCGGATGCTGACCAGAGGAGATATACGCTCCTGCCGGTAGGGTCGGTAGTCTTTGAAAATTCCTGAAGCCAGTAATATTTGGCCAATGAATCCATATCAAAAATGGACAGATCAGAGTTACTGTCGTATAACTCGTTTATTGACTCTTCTAAATATTTTTCCGAACGCTGTATTTTTATAGCATCCCTACTGTTTCTGAGTTCTCCGTATAGTTTCTTGAAATTGCCCTCACCGTGAGCAAAAGGGTTGGTATATACAAGAAACGAATATTTGTCAGGATCCATTCCGATTCTGTACAGGTAGTCGCCGTCTTCTGTGTGTACTCTTTCACGTCCGATTTCGACCTTTTCCGCAAGTGAATAGACTCCGCGATATTCTCCGTTTATAAAGAGATTTATTTCTCTGAGATCAGGGGTATAGGGGAGCCCCAGATTTCTTGCAAGATCCAGAAAAACCTCATTTCTAAGCAAAGAATAATCACCGGCGTTTGCAAGGAGTATCCAGTTTTTGGCAGCGCCCATACCCAGAAGATCTGTATTTTTCTTAAACTTTATCTGATAAGATTTTTTGTCCTCCTGCCAGGAAGTATTTCCACGACCGCGTACTTCGACTATTCCCTCGGTTATGCGGCCGTCTGGATTGTCCATCTTGAAATCAGCCTTTGTCCTGACGTGATGATCATCTGATTCCTCGAGATCTGTAAGCGAAGGATAGTTTGAATAAATGCTTAAATTGATCACAGGCAGATCTGACTGCATCATGGTGACTTCAATTCCCTCAATTTCTATAGATCCTTCGGTGAAGTCGTGCCTGTAACGATGAAGTATATCTCCATCAGCGTCTGTTGAATAGAATTCGAGGTTCGAAGCATCGGCAGTTTCTGGAAGGAAAAAATAGCATTTGTTGTCCTTAAGAAACCCGTATATGTCAAAAAACAGCCCTCGATTTTCTGAAGAACGCATGAGAAATCCGGAAATGGCAGGTTCATCTGATGTTTTGAGCGTTTTTAATGGAAAATTATTTTTTAATGAAATATATCCAGAAATAATAACGAGAAGGACACATGCTACAAGTATGGATAGAAAGGTCTGGTTTGTATGTTTAGCTTTATTACTCACGGTCGTTGCCCTGCTTTTTTCTTCGTGTATTTTGTCACGTACATTATTGCTATAGTTTACATCAAATAAGATATAAACGCTATTCTTCTTTGGCTATTGTTTATAGACATTAGAAAGCACTGCGGCCTGTAATTTTTGATATATAAAGAACTGAGAATATCTGATAAAATGAAGCTGTTCAGCAGAGTCTGAAGTGTGGAACTTCGGAAGACGTAATAAAAAACAAAGGTGTTCGCATGTTTTTCTAAGGCAGATTTGCATGGAGGAACAAATATATGCCAAGACGAAAGTGGAATTTGAACAGCGTCTATATTTCTGAAAGACTTCAGGAAGGCCTCAGACCGATTTCATACTGCGCCTTGACTACCGTAATAGCTCCTATGGGATATGGAAAGACTACTGCGGTAAACTGGTTTCTTTCAGAACGTGAGAAGGAAGAAAAGGTTAACATTGTCCGGATCAGCGTATATTCGGGGAATGTCACGATCTTTTGGAAGAGCGTTCAGGATGCTTTTATGTATGCGGGATATGATTTTCTGCGTAACTATCCGTATCCCGGAGATCCGGCCGGAGGAAGTCTCCTGGCGGATATGTTTTGCCATGAGCTCAGGGGAGAAAAGCCCTGCTATGTTTTTATCGACGATTTTCATCTGATGACGGAACACAGGGTATCGGATTTTATCTGCTACCTTGTAAACAGGCTGCCGGAAAACGTGCATCTCATCATAGCGGGCAGAGATCGTTTTTTGCCCGCGGCGGAAATATTGCGGCTCGGGAATAATGTGTATCAGATCGGTGTGGAAAATCTGCGCCTTAACCATACGGAGCTTTCAATATATGCGCATCGATGCGGTTTTACGATCACGGAAGAACAGATCGAATCCCTTCTCTATTCCAGTGAAGGGTGGTTTTCTGCGGTGTATCTGAATTTTAGAACACTGTTTGAAAGGGGAAGTCTGCCTGATCGTGATTCGGACATCTATGCCATGTTTACGGCAGCTATGATCGAACCTCTGCCGGATGAACAGAGGGAATTTCTGGCAGTTATGGGACTTGCGGATGAATTTACCATCGATATGGCGAAATCTGTTACCGGTAGAACGGATTCGCAGGACATGATCAGACTCCTTACAGAACAAAATGCCTTTGTAACAAAGCTTGCGAATGGAGTGAGTTACCGTTTTCACCATATGATGAAGGAGTGCGCGGACAGGACGTTTCGTATGCTTCCTGTTGAGAAGCAGCGGATGTATCGTGACCGCTACGGAGAATGGTATGAGGAACGCGGTCTGTATCTTCATGCTGTATTTGAATACAAAAAGAGTGAGAATTTCGACGGTGTTTTAAGGGTTATCCAAAAAGATGCCGGGATCCTTTTGTCATCACTGGATCCGGAAAGCGTACTGGAGGATCTGGATAAGTGGCCGAAAGAGGTGATGCGTGAGCATCCTCTGTCAATACTCGTATTAATGCGATGTATGTTTAACTGGCATAAGATCCCAAAGATGCTGGAACTAAAAGAACTGCTGTTGAATTCCATAAATGAGAGTTTGGATATGGATCCGGTTGAACGAGGAAATCTGCTGGGGGAATGTGATCTGATCACAAGCTTTCTCATGTATAACGATATCGTTGCGATGAGCAGACTTCACAGAAGCGCGAGCTCGCAGATGTCACGTACGGCGATCAGCCTGAATAAAAGCGGAGGCTGGACTTTTGGATCACCATCTGTATTGATGATGTTTCATAGAAGTCCCGGTTCCTTAAAAGAGGAACTGTCCGAAATGGACGAATGTATGCCTCATTACTATAAGATAACGGACGGACATGGACAGGGCGCTGAAAAGATCATGCGGGCAGAGGCGTATCTGATGAAAGGACGTTTCGAGGATGCAAACATCGAAATAGAGGGCGCTTATCCAAGAATAGAAGAGAGTGGACAGGAAAATATGGCACTTTGCTGTGATTTTGCAGCGAGACGACTGTCACTCTGGATCGATATCGAGCAGAGATATACCTTTGAAGAACGCTACGATCAGCTTTTGAAGAGTCGGAATATCGCGCAGATCAATATCTGGAGTGCGATCAGTGCATATTACCATGCACTTCTGAATGAGCCGGAAAAAATCCCGGAAATATTCAGAGAGCACATGCTTTCTACTGTAAATATCCTGGCACCGGGCAAACCCATGTATGAGATGATAGAAAATCAGGTTTATCTCATACAGGGAGCGTATGCAAAAGTCATTGGGCGGGGTGAAGGTCTGATGGCGATGTGCGAAGGGCTTCATTATGGTCTGGTCCTGCTGCATGCGTATATTCAAAATGCTGCTGCATATGAAATGCTTGGAAAACGGGAAGAGGCGCAGACATTTATCAGAAAAGCTTTTGTATGTGCTATTCCGGATGAACTTATCCTGCCTTTTGCAGAAAATTACCAATACATAAAAGAAATCCTGAACTGCGCGGAAACAGGAAAAGAAGCTTCATTTGTAGAAAAAATCAGAAAACTTGGGCAAAAGTATGAGCAGGGAAAGGTTCGAAACAGGGAAAATGCTGAGCGTCCTGCTGCATTTGCAGTACTCACTGACCGTGAATACGAGATAGTAATGATCATGAAGAACCGGATGACAAACCGCGAGATCGCAGATAAACTATTTTTGTCAGAAGGAAGTGTAAAACAGTACGTTAACCAAATATATTCAAAGCTTGATATAGAGGGCGATAAGCGTACAAAACGTCAACAATTATACAAGATGTTAGACAGTAACATCTAACCAAAGGTTAATGTCTATACCTATTAAACCACCATACAATATGTATGGTGGTTTTGTGTCGTGCGAAAAAAAGATGTGCAAATTGCACAGGAAAAACACAGAACAAAGGGTGATGTATCTCACAGTTTTAGGTAAAGAGACTTATTGTATGCAGCAGGAAAGGGTGTGACAAAAGAAAAGGAGGGGTATATGTGGATCGAAAGTACATCTTATCTGTAGAGGCGCTGCCGGATCATGTACTTCAGGTCGACTTTGTATCGGGCAGCCGCTTACTTCTCGACATGAAGCCATATCTGGACAAAATGCGGTTCAGACCTCTTTCGGATCCGGAGGTGTGGAAAAGTGTCGTTACAAACGGCATATTTATACGCTTTGGGGATGTCGAACTGAGTCATGATGAGATCCTGACAATGGCAGAACAGAAGCATGAATCTAACGGTAGATATTGAAAAGAGGGGGCTAATATGGGTGACGAAAATCTAAACAACAACGAGGAAGCCGAGGCTTTATTTGTATCAGCGCATAAAAAGAAAAAGGCAGAAGAAGAGGCAAAGAGAAGGGCAGAAGAAGAAAAGGCGAAACGTGAAGCTGCGGAAGCGGAAGTCCGCAGGATGGAATATGAAGTAGAACAGAGAAAGAAAAAAGCCGAGGAAGAAGCTCAGAAAATTAATCAAAAGGGTGAACGTGAAAGAGTAAATCCTGTAAATACTTCAATGGCAAAGACACAGGCAAAACCAAAATCAAAGGTTCCTGTCATTATCGGTATCGTTGCAGTGGTTGTTGTTGTTCTGTTTATTGTTGTAGGAAGTGTTTTAGGTGGAAAATCTTCAACACAAGCTATGACGGATGAGATTGAATTTGACACAGAATATACACCAAAGGAAGCAGGATTTAGTATACCGCTTACCTATCCGGGAGCGCTGTATTCTGAAGTTCAGGAAGAACAACTGGAAAACGGGATAAGAGTGCATATGGTGCCGGAAAAGGGACGTCCTGAGCTGGACTTTATCATGGGAAATCTCGGTGACGCTAAGGGAAATATGCTTACGGATGCAAGAATATTTTTCTATTCATCAAAGGATACAGATGAAATGCTGTCATATACCATAGACAGTTCTATCAGCGAGATCTATGGAGATGTGGAATACACAGAGCAGACATCGTCACTTGATAATGGAGGCTCAACATATATGTACAGCTGCAAGTTTAAGTATGGCGATTCTATGGTTGCAGATTGTGACGCATGGATCACTAAGAATTCCAATGATGAATATAAGATCCTGGCAGTGTGCACAGCAGGAAGCGATGGCTCACAGGACAATCTGGAGATGACGACAGATATTATTGGTTACAAAAATGCTTCGTTTGAACTTGGAATACCAGGAAGTGATCCTCCGGAATCATCTGAAGTGAATGGGGAATGCAATCTTCTGACATTTCATATGAAGATGCCATATCCAAAAGACCGCTTTATGTCATATTTATCGGGAGAAAGCTCAGTGGTCATGTCGGACCGGAATGCAGCGATGATCCTGATAACGGGCATGGAAGTTGATTCTACAATGAGTGCAGTGAAGAAAAACAGCGCAAAGATAATAGAGGGCATAGCCACTGATTCCGAAAATGAAGGAGCACCCAAAATGCTTTCAAGGCTGGAAGATCTGGAATATTTTAGTGACCAGTTTAGCGGACGGACCAAGGAAGCAGAAAAAATATATGACAACTTTGCCTGTGCATATTCTGCAGATTTCAAAATGACTTATGACGGCATTGAATATTGGGAACGGAAATTTACCTGTGGCTGGGAAGATGTCACAACGGAAAAATTTTATTTCGTCACATTCGATATGGCGGCACCTTATCAGAATAAGGACATTTATGAAAAGATTTTTGAAAGGATGCTGGAAGGTATGGAAGATATGTAAACGATTGTCTATAGGAGGGATTGGTATATGAGTTATCTTTTGACCGCCGTTTTTGAAAACGGATTTTGCGAATTATATCTTCCAAGTGTGGACAATAAAAAGGTTCCAATGGAGATAAAACCGTATATAAGCGGAAGAGACGATGATATAATCCTGCCTTTTGAAGTATGGGACGGTGTATGGACGCTGTCAGGCGGCGGACAGTTTGTCCTGCTGCAGAAAGAAAAGGCAGTGGAAAAAGTTCAATTGCAGGAAGGGCTGTTTTTGAACTGTGAGCTTCCGGATGGTCAGGTTTTTTCGTTGACAGCAGAAGAGGTTACAGAAGGAAATACGCAGTTTAAGAAATATCTGCTGAAAGCGGAAGCACAGACAAATATCAGTATCGGTAATGACTCCGGAAATACTATTTGTTATGCAAATAAGTTTGTTTCTGCAAAGCATGCTGGGATCAGCATCGCATCCGGTCGGGCTGTTATAAAGGATCTTGGCAGTGTGAATGGAACCTTTGTAAACGGGAGAATGCTCGAAGGAGAGCGCGAGCTTGAGTTTGGTGACATCGTTTATATTATCGGATTAAAGATCGTTTATCTCGGAAATTCCATTGCGATCAATAATCCAAAAAACAACTGCAAGATAAAAGATCTGAAAGAGATAATCATAACCTCTGCCGGAGGAGATGAAACAACTGTGGCAGAAGAGGAAAAATATTTCCTTCGTACGCCCAGAAAACTCGAATTGATCGATAAGCAGGTGTTTACACTGGAAAAATGCCCGCCGAAGCAGAAACAGGAAAAGCAGCCTCTGATACTGACCATAGGCCCGTCATTTACGATGATCATTCCTATGGCACTTGGCGCAGTACTGTCCATGGGCTCAGGATTTGGAGCAGCAGGACTCGTGATGAGTGTCGGCGCTGCAGGTATCGGTGCTGTATGGGCAGTCATAAATTCAAAGCATCAGGACAAGGTTTATGCGGAAGCTGAAAAAAAGCGCGTAACCACCTATGAAGAGTATGCTGTAAAAATGATGAAGCGGATCCGTGAAAAGATGGAGGAAAATGTCGGGATCCTGGACAGAACCTATCCGAATGCGGACGAAGCAGCAGAGTTTGGTATAAACGGAACAGCCAGACTATGGGAAAAGAGCTGGATGCATGAAGATTTCCTCGATGTACGTCTGGGTAAGGGTGACATACCTTCATTTAATGTGATCGAGATCCCGAAAGAACAGGCAATGCAGGAATTTGATCCGCTGAACAGCAAGACAGAGGAAATAAAGGCTGCAATGTCGGTACTGCGTGATGTTCCGGTATCGATCTCACTTTACAGAAACCGCTTTGCCGGGATCATCTCTCCGGATAGAGAAAAGGCACTGAACCTGGCAAGAGTGATCAGCGTACAGATAGCCAGCGCACACCCGTATACAGATGTCAGGATGTGCGTGGTATTTCCACAGAAAGAACGTGATCAGTGGAATTATATGCGGTTCCTGCCCCATGTGTGGTCTCCTGACGGAAAGATCCGTATGATGTGCTGTGACAAAAACAGTATCGGTGATGTAATGTACTACCTTTCCGGTGTGATACGTGACCGGGTAGAAAAAGTAGGAAAGGAAGCAGCAAAACAGGAAGATGATAAGAAAATCCTGCCGCACTATGTATTTCTCATCGCGGACTATTCTCTGCTGGAGGAAGAAGCGATCGCAAAGTATCTCCTGAATCCGACAGATGAAATGGGAATATCTGTTGTAATGATCGCAGACTCTCCGGATAAGCTGCCAAGCGGCTGTACGGCGATCATAACCGACAGTTCTGAAAAGCACAATTTTATGTCCACAGTGAATGCTTTTCCTGCAAGAGAAGATGTCAAGTTTGACGTATTGCCGCTTAAGAGAGCGGATAAGTTTGCAAGAACGCTCTCAGGTGTACGACTTCGTGAAATGGGCGTATCGGCAGGAATACCGGATCTGTTGACGTTCCTTGATATGTATAAAACCTCGAATGTTGAGGATCTGGATATCTATCACCGCTGGCTGGAAAACCGTACTTATGAAAGCATGAGGGCAATGGTCGGTTATAAATCAGGAAATCAGCCTTTGTTCCTGGATATCCATGAGAAATATCACGGTCCTCACGGTCTCGTAGCAGGTACTACAGGTTCCGGTAAATCAGAAACACTCCAGAGCTATATCCTTTCACTCGCAATAAATTATCATCCGGATGAAGTAGCGTTTATCCTGATCGACTATAAGGGCGGCGGAATGGCGCAGAGCTTTGAGGGTCTCCCGCATCTGTCAGGTGTGATCACGAATCTCGGAGGAAATGCGACGAACAGAGCGCTTCTTTCTATCAATGCGGAGATAAAGCACAGGCAGAAGCTATTTAATGACTTTAAGGTAAAGCACATCGATGCGTATATCGAGCTTTACCGTTCCGGTGTAGCGACAGAGCCTATGCCTCATCTCCTTATCATTGCAGATGAGTTTGCAGAGCTTAAGAAGGAGCAGCCGGAATTCGTTCGATCACTGGTATCAGCGGCACGTGTAGGACGTTCGCTTGGTGTAAACCTGATCCTTGCGACGCAGAAACCGTCCGGTGTTGTAGATGATGAGATCTGGTCCAATACGAGATTCCGTTTATGCCTCAGAGTAGCTGATAAGTCTGACTCCAATGAAATGCTGAAGAGACCGGATGCAGCGTACATTACCGGAACCGGTCGAGGATATTTCCAGGTTGGAAGTGATGAAATTTTTGAAGAATTCCAGTCAGGATGGTCAGGTGCGGCGTATGAACCGGATATACCGTTTAGCGATGATAAGAATGCAAAGGTAGAACTGATCAACCTTATCGGTAAGAATGGAGTACCTAAAAAGAAGAACAAGAAAAAGAAGTCCGACAATATCCAGAAAGTGACTCAGCTCGATGCGATCGTTAAGTATGCTGCAGAGATCGCAAAGGAACATGATGTAGCGTCAGTGCGCCAGATATGGCTTCCGGCACTGGAAAAGAGGATCTATCTGGAAGAGCTGCATACAGAAAAGACGGAGGGTTATTCTCTTCGTATGCCGATCGGTCTTGCGGATGACCCGGAGATCCAGAGCCAGTATACGGCATATGCAGACTTTGTCGCAGATGGAAATCTGCTGATATGCGGACCTTCAGGATCAGGTAAGACAACGCTTCTGCAGACCATGATCTATAGCGCTGTTACAAGGTATACACCTTCAGACGTGAATATTTACATCCTCGACTTCTCATCAAGAACGATGGCTGTATTTGCTTCGATGCCGCATATCGGCGGTGTGTGCTTTGACGGAGAAGATGACAAGCTTAATGACATATTTGAATTCTTTGCGTCAGAACTTGCTGATAGAAAGAAGAAGTTTGCAGCTATGGGCATAGGTTCCTTTAAGGAATACGTGCAGCATAATAATGACTGCCCGGCTCTGATGCTCGTAATTGACAACTTTACTGCGTTCTATGAAGGCTATGACAAATTTGATGATGATCTTTCTGTCATTACAAGAGAAGGTGTAAGTTACGGTATTTTCACGGTTGTAACTACAAACGGCTCCGGAGACCTCAGAAGCAGGATCAGACAGAACTTTAACTCCGGAATCGCACTTCAGATGCCTGACCGATTTGAATATGAAGCAGTTGTCGGAGACCATACGGAGATCATGCCTGAGGGAAGAACTCCGGGACGCGGTCTCGTTAAAGCACCAGGCTGCGTAGAGTTCCAGGTTGCGCTTCCGGTACGGGAAACAGAAGGTCTGTCACAGGCACAGAGTATTAAAAAGAATCTGCAGTCTGTGAATGTAGCACCTAAGACAAAAGGAGCAAAACGCCCGGGACAGGTGCTGGATTCCTTAAGCATTAAAGATCTGATGTCTGAAACCGCAGATTATCCTGAAAACATATTCCCGATCGGAAAGACTATCGATGGTGAGAATATCGTTTCGATGAACATGGATGAAGAATACTGTATCAGTGTGATCGGTATCGGAAAGACAGGAAAAACAAATCTGTTAAAGGCTCTTGCACTGGAAGGTATGAAAAAAGGAAATGAGATCATCATTTTTGACGGCAGAAATGAGGAGTTAAAAGAGTTTGCGGATGCTAATGGAATCAGAAATTACGTGACGGATGATGAAGGGCTGTTTGGACTTATGCAGGATCAGATAGTAGGAGCCTTCGGAGAACGGAATGGTCTTGTCCATGAAGCAGCAGATAAGGGTATGTCGGCAGCGGAAATGCTAAAGGGTCATAAGCGGATACTGTTCCTTATCAATGATTATGCATCCTTTATCGAAACAGTCTACTCAGAAAACTACGGGATGAACGCATTTTTTGAGACAGCACTGGAAAAGGGAAGGAATCATAAGATCCAGTTTGTTGCGGCGATGACAGGAGATGATGTATCGGATCTCGCAAGATATCAGGTATCCCGTCAGTTTACGTCAATGGACAGCGGAGTAAATATGGGTGGCATGTATGATCAGCAAAGCGTACTTCACTGGGAGATGTCATCTGCTGATGCAGTCAGACAGCTTCCCGCAGGATTTGGATATGCGCTTTCTGACACAGGAGTTCCTGTAAGGGTGATCACACCACTCGTATAAAGGAGGGAATACAGCTATGAGCAGGATTATTTTGGAGACAAAGGTTCCGGGGATAGCAAAGACATATGAGTTTTCTGTTGATTCTGTGATGTCAGTTGGGAAAGTAAAAAAAGAGATGATCAAACAGATCAGCAATGTTGAAAATATGACTGTATTTCCGGATCCCGATAAAGTTCTTTTTTGCAGCATAGATATGAAGGGACTGCTGCAGGACAATGAAATACTCGGAAGCATAGGAGTGAAGAGTGGTGGGAAGATCATGCTGATCTAAAGGAGATATTTATGGCAGATATGACAAATGTGGATGCTGCTAAACTCAGGCAGACAGCTCAGAGGATCGGAAGTCTGGCAGGAGATCTGTCCGGAAATGTATCAAAGATCAATGATGCCATGAACAGCCTTTCCAAGAGCTGGAAGTCTGAAGCTGCAACGAGATTTATGCAGAGCTGGCAGGCGGATCAGGATGCACTGCATGAGATGGTTGATCAGTATAACGAGGTGCAGGAGATCCTGCTTGAGATCGCTCAGGATTTTGATAATTCGGAAAGTGAAGTAGGTGGACTCGTGGGTAAGCTCAAGATCTAACCCGGCAGATAAAGGAGAAAATATGGCATCAGAAAGTGAAACAAAGGTCGATACTGCGCTCCTTGCAAATACAGCGGAAACCTTAAAACCGCTGATAAAGAATCTTGAAAAAATATTTGAACAGTTTCAGCAGGAAATAAAGAGCGCAAGAGGAGAATGGCAGGGTGACAGTTCGGATGATATCAGAAATACGGCTGCACAGTTAAAAGCAAGTTCGGCAGAAATCGTGAAGGTGCTTAATGGCTATGTGAGCGGCTTAAGAGAACTCGCCGGAATCTATGATAAAGCAGAGAACAAGGTTCGGGATACCGGTAAATCTCTGAAGTTTGATTCTACATTCAAGTGAGGTACTGAATATGGCGGTTAAATTTGATTATCAAAAGACAATGCAGCAGGCGCAGGCTTTGGAAAATATGGCGTCCGATCTTTCCGGGAAAACGAAATCAAAGCTTGCGGGGGTTCGTGATAATCTGAGCGCGGCGTGGACAGGAGATTCCGGAAAGGCATTTCTGAAATTCCTGAATACAGCTGAAAGTGACCTTGATGCAAAAGCAAAGTATCTGCGCGGTGTTTCTGATTATCTGAAGAAAGCAGCTAAGAAGATGAAGGAAGCAGATGAGGCAGCAAAGGCATCGGCTTCATCCATCTCATAGAAAAGAGGGGAACAATGGCAGCAAAGAATACGGTAAATATCCAAAAGATGCGGTCTGCGGCGTCAGAACTGGACAATATCTATGCTTCCATGCAGAAAAATATCAAGACTCTGGAAGAAACCATGAACTCTGTTAAGCGGGTCTGGTCAGGTGACGCAGCAGCGACATATTTGAAACAGTATGATAAAAATCATGATTCTTTCCGAAAGATGGCTGCTGCGATCAGGTCGGCTTCCCAGGCACTGGGAGAATCCTGCAATACCTATGGTCAGGCGGATAACCGTGCGATGGATATTGTAGAGAAGATGGGAAGAAGAGGCTGAGGAGATCGGAGGTCATTATGTCAGAAGTAAATATCAATGTTGATGCTGCAAAGCTCAGATCTCTTGCAGAGTCACTGGATAAAGTACAGACTGGCTTAAGAGAATCCTGCTATGGAGCAAAAGGACAGATAGACTCATTAAAAAATATCTGGACAGGCGAGGCTGCGTCTACGTATCAGAGCAGTTTTCAGAAACTTATGGATGAATGCAGCGAAGCGCTGGAAGTTATGGGAAAGATGGTGAACTCGCTCTATGATTCTGCGGATAAATATGAGAAGAGCATAAAGGCCGTAGAGAGTGATGTTAAAAATATTCCCAAGCTGCCAACGAATCTGTTTAAGTGAAAGGGAGTAACAGAAGATGGCATATAAAGTATCCTATAAAGTAGTTTCTGAGCAGGGCGAACAGTTAAAAAATATCGCAAAGGATATGGATAACTACGTAAACCAGATAAATCAGATCGTGTCTAAGCTTGGAAATGATGAGTTACTGCAGTCTGTAAGAGCAGATCTAAACAAGTTCAAAAAGCAGATGGAAGAGGAAAAGACTGTACTAAATTTTGCAGGGCAGGTTCTTGTGGATGTAGTCCAGAGCTACACTTCGTCTGAGAAAAAAATTGTACAGAAGGTTGATAGAGTAAAGGCTCACAACAGGGACTTCTATAAGAGACCTGTGGCAGTTGCATCAGCAGGTGCGGCTTCCGGAGCTACAGCGACGGCGACAGCAACGGCGCACGCAACGGTCAATTCTTCCGGTGGAACAACTATATATCAGGAAACCACGAATGTATATGTAGGCGGAGGAGCTGCAGATACAGTTTCGGCTGGTGCAGCGATGGATACAGCATCGTCGATTCCAGAGGCTGCGTCATATGTGGCAGCGGATATTGCAGGAGCAAGCGCAGGTGCAGCGTCAGCTGGCGTATCGGCAGCTGCCATGGCGGGAGTAGGAATAGTGTCCGGAATGGCAGCAGCTGCCGGAGGCATAATAGGAAGTGCCACAGGAAAGACTATTTCTGATAAAATGAAAGATAAAGAAACTAAGAAATAGTACATGTGAAAAACGAGGTTATGAGCTTTATGGATTACAAGTTTTGGGGTTGGAAGACCGCGGATGTGGCACCGGTGACAGATGGATATAAGGGAATAAAAGATCCCCGGGATCTTTATGACATGCTTTCAGAAATATGGTGTGCAGAAACATGCGCGCCGAGAATGAGAGAAAACTGGTCGGAAGATAATAAAACACTTGGGCAGTGTTCGATAACAGCGTTTCTCGTTCAGGATATTTTTGGAGGAAAAGTTTACGGAATAGAAAGAGCCGGTGGAAATTACCATTGCTACAACGTGATCGGTGACTGCGCATTTGATCTGACCAGTGAGCAGTTTGGAGATGAAGTGCTTGATTATACAAATAACCCTGAGCAGTTCCGCGAAGTTCATTTCGCAAAGGAAGAGAAAAGGCAGCGGTATGAATTCTTGAAGAAGAAACTGCAGGAAAAACTAGGACTTTTATAATGACAAAACTGCCGCAAATTTTGCGGCAGTTTTTTAACTTATAAGATATAAGGTAAAACGTTATTGTATTCGAAATATATTCAGGAATGTTTTTTGGGGGCTTTTGTAGAAAAAGGAGGTTGTTCATTCGTATTACGAATTTGCACCTGAGGAGCTGTCTCAAAGTGATGATGAGACGCTCAGAACCGCTGAGTATGGCAATAGAATACGCATGACTGCATATCACGCAATGCAGGAGAAGGGAATCATGCTTCAGACTACAGAGATAGGAGACCGTTTCTACATAGACTGGTACCAGGGATTTCCGGGAGAAAGATACGCTGCAGCCATGCGAGACCTGATGATAGATGCAGGAATGAAGGATGTAGTTATAAAGTAAATTTTAGCTTAACATAGGCGAAAACCCACAGGCTCGCCTGTGGGATGAAGCCGTTTTCTTTTTGACATATACATAGAAATAATATATAATCTATGCAATAAATATATGAGGTAC
>CAMVTN010000031.1 GCA_947170415.1 uncultured Lachnospiraceae bacterium
AAGTTCTGTGCTTCAGTTTGAATTTGACGGCTGCTGCATTAATATCCTTGATACACCGGGACATCAGGACTTCTCTGAGGATACATACCGTACACTTATGGCAGCAGATTCTGCCGTAATGGTAATCGATGGAGCAAAGGGTGTTGAGCCGCAGACACGAAAGCTTTTCAGAGTTTGCGGAAGACGAGGCATACCTGTATTTACATTCATTAATAAAATGGATCGTGATGCACGAGATACCTTTGATCTCCTGGACGAGATTGAAAAAGAACTTGGAATCGCTACCTGTCCTGTAAACTGGCCTATAGGTTCCGGTAAGGAATTTAAGGGTGTATACGACAGAAAAAACAGAAATATCGTTGAATTTGCCGATACCCAGAAGGGAACTAAAGAAGGAACAGAAACTGTTATTCCGCTTGATGATGAGGCAGCTTCTGTTGCTGCTATAGGCGAAGACGCAAGGGAACAGCTTTTGAGCGAGATCGAACTTCTCGATGGAGCAAGTGAGGAATTTGACCAGGAAAAAGTTAATGCAGGTAAGCTTTCACCTGTTTTCTTTGGTTCAGCGCTGACAAACTTCGGTGTAGAAATTTTCCTTCATAATTTCCTTCAGATGACTTCGTCTCCTCTTCCGAGAAAAGCAGATACAGGTGTGATCGATCCTGTTGATAACGGTTTTTCTGCGTTTGTATTTAAGATTCAGGCAAATATGAACAAAGCACATCGTGACCGTGTAGCTTTCATGAGAATCTGCTCGGGTAAGTTTACAGCAGGAATGGATGTATTTCATGTTCAGGGTGGAAAGAATGTACGTCTGATGCAGCCTCAGCAGATGATGGCAGAGGAACGTCATGTTGTAAGTGAAGCATACGCAGGTGACATCATAGGCGTATTCGATCCGGGCATTTATTCGATCGGAGATACTTTGTGCACACCCGGAGATAAGTTTAAGTATGCGGGAATCCCTACATTTGCACCGGAGCACTTTGCAAGAGTGAGACAGGTCGATACCATGAAGCGTAAGCAGTTCGTAAAGGGTATCGAGCAGATCGCACAGGAAGGCGCGATTCAGATCTTCCAGGAAGAAAACTATGGAATGGAAGAGATCATAGTAGGTGTTGTAGGTGTGCTGCAGTTTGAAGTTCTTCAGTATCGACTTAAGAATGAGTACAATGTAGAGATCAAGCTTGATCAGCTTCCGTATGAGTTTATCCGTTGGATCGCTGACAGAGATGTTGATCTCGATACTATTACAGGTACATCTGATATGAAGAAGGTGCGCGATCTTAAGGGAAGACCGCTTCTGCTCTTTGTAAACAGTTGGTCTATCGGTATGACTCTTGACCGTAATGAGGGTCTTGTACTGGAAGAATACAGCGAAAACGAGGCATAATTTCGGAGGTGGCACGAGGTGAACTCTGATCGTAAGAAAAGAAGAGTGCGCCGTCTGCAGAAAATTCTGCACGTGCCGCTTCTTTTATGTCTTTGTACTGTGCTTCTAAGCGGTTGTGCGGTTCAGAAACGGCTGGAACATGTCATGGATAAGATCCGTGAAGCGATGCCGGATGATCCGATACATTATATTTTCTTTGGTGACGATGATATGAATAGCATTTCAGATAATGATGGAGATGCAGATCATACTGAAGAAAATCCCGTTGTTGATGAAATCGGAAGCACGGAGGCTGACGAGAGCGGCAGTGAAGAAACCGGATCGGGCAATCCCTCGTTGGATGATCTGGCTAAAGATGAGCGTGCATATTGTTTTTCAAAAATAACTGCGGATGAAAAAAAGGTATATTTGGAAATCTATAACTGTTTTCTGAATATGAGCGATAATACCGAGCTTTCTACGCTTGATGCAGATGTGATAGACCGAGTATTTAATCTGGTGATGATGGACCATCCGGAGCTGTTTTTTGTGGATGGATACAGGACTACTGAAACGACACGTAATGGTGTACCGGTCAAGATCGAGATTTCCGGAAAATATAATGTGTCTCCCGATGTCAGAAAGATGAAGGAGAAGGAAATCGCAAAGGTCGCAGAAGCTGCATTAAAAGACTGTCCAAGGGACGGCTCTGAATATGAGCAGGTCAGATATGTGTTTCAATGGATAATCGATCATACGGATTACAGTCTGGAAGCGCCGGATAATCAGAATATTTCATCGGTATTCCTAAATGGACGGAGCGTCTGCCAGGGCTATACAATGGCTACGAAATATTTGCTGGATAAGCTCGGGATTTTCTGTACAGTGGTCTACGGTACTGCAGATGGAGAAAGCCATTCATGGAATCTTGTAAGAATGGATGGTACAGAATGTTATGTCGATACCACATGGGGAGACGCATCGTACCGCATGGAAGACAGTTCGCTTGCTCCGCATACAAACTATAATTATTTCGGCTGCAATGAAGATATACTTCGCAGGACACATGCGATAAATAATCCGGTCAAGCTGCCAAACTGCACAGCGCTTGATGAATATTATTACGTAAAAGAAGGCCGCTATTTTACAACTGCGGATTTTAATCGTCTGAAGGCTCTTTTTGAATATGAGGCTAAACAGGATGATGACAATTTTACTATCCGATGTGCTGACAGTAATGTATATCAGGAACTGAGCTCGGCTCTTTTTGATGAGAGAAAGATATTTGAAATCCTTCCGGAATCAGATAGCGTAAAATATATTCGTGATGACAGGGAGAATACAATGACTTTCTCAGCGGGGACAGAGAGCTGAAGTGAGAGAACAGTAACGAACTTCCTTTTTGTAAGGGAGTTTGATATAATATTAGTTTGAAATAGGGAAAAATCGGAACGTCTGTAGAATTGAGAGGACAAGAACAGATGGCAAATGAAAAAAGAGAAACTGCTACTCTTCTGAATACCGGTATTCAGGGAGAGGTAAAAATTGCTGATGATGTTGTTGCAGTTATTGCTGCGCTTGCTGCACAGGAAGTGGACGGCGTAGGAACCATGCATGGCGGTGTCGGCAAAAATATCATGGCTTATGTCGGCGTAAAGAAGGCCGACAAGGGCGTGCGTGTAGAAGTAGTAAATGGTGTTGTACGTGCAGATGTTGCTGTACACATTCGTTATGGTTACAGTATTCCGGAAGTCAGCAGAAAGGTACAGGAAAA
This sequence comes from uncultured Lachnospiraceae bacterium, assembly GCA_947170415.1. Lineage (GTDB taxonomy): Bacteria > Bacillota > Clostridia > Lachnospirales > Lachnospiraceae > NK4A144. The sequence continues at coordinate 3,147 of CAMVTN010000031.1, forward strand.
GGTCAGAAGCTCTATCGAGACAATGACAGGTCTTACTGTTGCGGATGTTAATATCCGAGTTGCCGGAATCCAGATGGAGGCAGGAACCACAGCATGAGGAGAAGTCTTTTAAGAGAACATATTTTTATATTGGTTTTTATGACTGAGTTTAATTCAGTTGAAGAGATGCCTGAAACAATGCGTCTCTATTTTGAGTCCCTTGAGGAACCGGCAGACGATGCCTCAGAGGAATACATTGAGACTAAATTCAAGAATATCCTTGGCAAACTTACAGAACTTGATGAAAAGATCAATGAGAAGGCAGAGGGATGGACTACTTCCCGTATGGGAAAGGTAGAACTGGCTCTTATACGTCTTGCAGCTTATGAGATCTTACATGATGAAGATGTTCCTACAGGAGTTGCTATTGATGAGGCGGTTGAACTTGCCAAAAAGTATGGACAGGATGGATCGCCTGCGTTTGTAAATGGTGTTCTTGCCAAACTGGTAGGTTAATGGAGAAAGTCTATTCAGTCAGTCAGGTTAATTCATACATCCGCGGTATTTTTGATGATGATATGCTGCTTTCGCGTGTCAGTGTCAAGGGGGAATTGTCAAATGTTAAGTACCATTCTTCCGGGCACATATACTTTACGGTAAAAGACAGCAAAGCAGCGATCGCGGGTGTAATGTTTGCCTCAGATGCCGTTTCTCTGGATTTTTGTCTGGCGGAAGGGCAGTCGGTGGTCGTCACAGGCAGAATCGGTGTATACGAGCGTGATGGCCGGTATCAGGTCTATGCCAAAAGAATTTCCCGCGAAGGCTCAGGTCTTCTATATGAAAAATATGAGAAACTCCGACAGGAACTTGCGGACATGGGAATGTTTGATGAGATGTATAAACAGCCGATCCCGAAGTTCGTAAGGACTCTTGGAGTAGTTACGGCACCTACCGGTGCTGCTGTCAGGGATATTATCAATGTTTCTTTGAGGAGAAATCCGTATCTGCAGATCATCCTCTATCCTGCAAAGGTTCAGGGGGACGGCGCAGCGGAGTCGATAGCTTCAGGAATAGAAGAACTTCAGAAGAGAGATGTTGATGTGATCATCGTTGGCAGAGGCGGTGGATCTATCGAGGATCTGTGGGCTTTTAATGAAGAGATAGTTGCCAGGGCCATTTTTGATTGTCCGGTACCGGTTATTTCCGGAACAGGACATGAAACTGATACGACCATTGCTGACTGGGTAGCGGATCTCAGAGCCCCCACGCCCAGTGCGGCGGCGGAACTTGCTGTTTTTGATCACGCTGCTTTTCAGGGAGCTTTGGAAATATATAAGGATAAGCTTTCGGCTTTGATGATGAACAAGTTAAGAGGCAAAAGAGAAAAGTATAATACTCTTTTGTCTGGTTTTATGCGCTTTTCACCGGAGGGAAGTCTGAAAGAGAAAAAAATCCGTGTGGACAATTATCGAAAAGAACTTAAGCGTCATATGGAACGTATTTTGCAGGAGTATCATATGATGGAAGTTCGTTTTGAAGATGGCCTTACAGGCGGAATGGGTGAAAAGCTTAGAGCAGTTAAGGAAAGACGTGCGATCTTTGCTGAGCGCTTAAATGGAGTTTCACCTTTAAATACATTGAGTCGTGGATATACTTTTACAGAACTCGGTAATGGCAGACCTCTAAAGGATGTGAATGAAGTGCATCCGGGAGATGAGGTCATGATCTATGTACAGAACGGAAAGGTGTTTGCCGATGTCACCAAGACAGAAGAAAGATAAGGAAATGTCCATTGAGGAAGGATTTACTTTTTTGGAAGATTCCTTAAAAAAGCTTTCGGACGATGATATTTCTCTCGAAGAGTCTTTTGCCGTATTCGAAAAAGGAATGAAGGTCTTAAAAGAAGTCAGCGGAAAGATCGATGAAGTCGAAAAGAAAGTTCAGATCATAAATGAAGAGGGTGGAACGGATGATTTTCAGTGAAGAATTAAAAAGACGTGCAGACTTTGCCGAGTCGGTACTAAAGTCATATCTTCCGGAAGAGAAAGGGTATGAAGTAAGAGTTGCGGAAGCAATGAATTATTCATCTCTTTCCGGAGGAAAACATCTTCGTCCTGTTATTATGCATGCCGTGTATCAGATGTATGGTGGAAAAGAACAGGTAGTTGAGCCGTTTATGGCAGCACTGGAGATGATCCATAATTATTCACTGGTTCATGATGATCTACCGGCGATGGACAATGATATGTACAGGAGAGGAAGAAAAACTACTCATGCTGTATATGGTCCGGGTATGGCTACCCTTGCAGGTGACGGACTTTTGAACCTTGCATATGAAACTGCGTTAAAGGCTTTTTCAGTAGAAAAGGGTCAGACAACTACTGAGAGTATTATAAAGGCTCTCAGAATTCTTTCCGACAAAGCCGGTATAAACGGTATGCTCGGAGGGCAATCGGCAGATGTAGATGCAGAAGAAAGAAACAGGGAACTTGATCTGCAGGAACTGCTCTATATTCATGAAAAGAAAACAGCATGTCTTTTGGAAAGTGCGCTTATGATCGGCGGCTGTTTATGTAATGTTTCTGATGAAGAATTAAAGAAGCTGGAAGATATAGGACACTATGTTGGAGTAGCTTTTCAGATAGAGGATGATATCCTTGACGTGACAGGTGATGAAAAGATTCTTGGAAAACATGTCGGTTCTGATGCGGAAAATGGAAAAGTGACATATGTAACTCTTAAGGGGATCGAACAGGCGAAAAAGGATGCTTCTGACATGACGGAAAGTGCATTGGCTATAATGGATAAACTGCCTGAGTCTGATGGCTTTTTAAGAGAACTTGTGATAAGTTTGGTTACAAGACAGAAATGATTAAAGATTTTTGGTTTGCAGGCGGAATGTAAGATGATACTTGATCGGATTAATCAGGCGAATGATATAAAAAAAGTCAGCCCGGATGAGTATGCGCTCCTCGCGCAGGAAATCCGGACATTTCTCATAAAGAAGATCAGCAGGAGCGGCGGACATCTGGGATCAAATCTTGGCGCGGTGGAACTAACCATGGCGCTTCATCTTGCGTTGAATCTTCCGCAGGATAAGATCGTTTTTGATGTGGGACACCAGTCTTATACACATAAGATCCTCACAGGCAGGCGCGGAGATTTTGATGGACTGAGACAGTATGGCGGAATATCAGGATTTCCTAAAAGATCTGAAAGCGAATGTGATGCCTTTGACACAGGACACAGTTCTACATCAATTTCAGCAGGACTCGGTCTTGTAAAGGCCAGAGATCTTCGCCATGAAAAGCGTACTGTTGTATCGGTTATCGGAGACGGTGCTTTGACTGGCGGAATGGCTTACGAGGCACTTAATAATGCATCTAAGCTGGAGACGAATTTTATCATTATCCTTAATGATAATAATATGTCCATATCAGAGAATGTTGGCGGTATTTCAAAGTATCTGCAGGGAATACGTACAGCTGAAGGATATCAGGACTTTAAGATGGCTCTTCAAAAACAGCTATTACGCATCCCCAGAGGTCAGGCTGTTGTGGATCACCTGAAGAGGTATAAAAGCTCCTTAAAGCAGCTTTTTGTACCCGGTATGTTTTTTGAAGATATGGGTATAACATACCTTGGTCCTGCAGATGGACACAATATCCGTGAGATGGTCAGACTCATTGAAGAGGCAAAGAAGATAAATCACGCTGTTCTGATCCATGTATGTACAAAAAAAGGTATGGGATATGCTCCGGCAGAGAGACATCCTGCGCGTTTTCATGGAACAGAACCATTTGATATAGAGACAGGACTTCCACTAAAAAATAAAGCTAAAGCCGGTTGGACTGATATCTTTTCTACAGTCATGATAAAGCTTGCGGCCAGAAATGACAGAGTAGTGGCAATAACTGCGGCGATGCCTGACGGTACCGGTCTTAAAAGATTTAGGAATCTTTATCCTGACAGATTTTTTGATACAGGTATTGCAGAGGAGCATGCAGTAACCTTTGCGGCGGGACTTGCGGCAGGAGGAATGATACCGGTATTTGCGGTATATTCATCATTCCTTCAAAGAGGATATGACCAGATGCTGCATGACGTATGCATACAGAATCTTCATGTGATCTTTTGCATAGACCGTGCAGGATTGGTAGGGGCAGACGGTGAAACTCATCAGGGAATCTTTGACCTGTCCTACCTTTCATCGATTCCGAATATGCATATCATGGCGCCCAAAAATAAGTGGGAACTGTCGGATATGATGAAATTTGCAGTGGATTTTGATGGCCCTATTGCGATCAGATACCCGAGGGGGCAGGCTTATGATGGGCTTGAGGAGCATCGGGAAAAAATTGTTTACGGAAGATCAGAGCGCATTTTTGATGAAGATGGTGTTCAGCTTTTAGCTGTGGGATCTATGGTAGAGACAGCAGTACAGGTCAGAGAAACACTGAAAGCAAACGGAATCCCGTGTGCTCTTGTAAATGCGCGTTTTGTGAAGCCTATAGATGAAAAAATGGTAAGCACTGCCATGGAAAAAGGCAGCCTCATCGTTACCATGGAAGAAAACGTAAGATCAGGTGGATTTGGCGAGAAGGTACGTGAAGTTATTGATCGTGTTGATCCGGAATTCCCTATGATGTCGGTTACGCTTCCGGACGCATATGTAGAGCATGGTAACGTGAATATACTGAAACAGGTTGTTGGTATAGATGCGGATACCATAACCCAAAAGATAATGAATAAGATAAGGAAATAAAAAATCGATTTAATCCGGTGTTGATAGAGGAAAGGAACAGGAATGAGTCAGAAAAAGAGACTGGACGTGCTGCTTTTCGAGAGAGGACTCGCACCTTCGAGAGAGCAGGCAAAAGCATATATAATGAGCGGTGAAGTCTACGTCGATGGACAGAAAGAGGATAAACCCGGCTCATCTTTTCCTGAAACTGCCAATATAGAGCATAGAGGTCAGAAATTAAAGTATGTGAGTCGCGGCGGCCTTAAGCTTGAAAAGGCAATGGCATCATTTCCTGTGAAACTCGATGGAAAGATCTGTATGGATATAGGCGCGTCCACAGGTGGTTTCACGGACTGCATGCTTCAGAATGGTGCAGTTAAGGTTTATTCCATAGATGTAGGGTACGGTCAGCTGGCGTGGTCTCTTAGAAATGACGAAAGAGTTGTTTGCATGGAAAAAACGAACTTTCGTTATCTGACTCCGGAGGATCTGGATGACAGACCGGATTTTGCGTCCTGTGATGTATCGTTTATTTCGCTTTCAAAGATTTTACCGGCAGCGTTTCCTATCTTAAGTGATGATGGAGAAATGGTGTGCCTTATTAAGCCGCAGTTTGAGGCAGGTAAGGATAAAGTTGGTAAAAAGGGTGTTGTGCGTGATCCGGCAGTTCATGAGGAAGTGATCACGAACACACTGAACATGGCCAGAGAAAATGGTTTCAATATAGTCGGACTTGAGTACTCTCCGATCAGAGGACCGGAGGGAAATATAGAATACCTTATGTATCTTACAAAGAATGCTGATAATGAGAAATATACATCGTTACTGATAGTACCTGAAAAAGATCCTGAGATCATTCGTAATACAGTAGCGGCAGCACATGATTCGCTTGATAAATAAGGCATGAGGAACTGACATGAGGAACTTCTATGTGATCACTAATCGTAATCGTGACAGAAATCTGGCTGTTACAAATCGGATTCGAAATTATCTCGTTCAGCATGACCGGGTTGTTAAAGTATCTGCAGATGGTCCGATGGAAGATGGGCATTATACAGATTCTACACATATACCGGAAGAAACAGAATGCATTATCGTGATCGGTGGAGACGGGACTTTGATCGCGGCGGCAAGAGATATTGTAGATACCGGGCTTCCGATGCTGGGGGTCAATCAGGGTACTCTTGGGTATCTCACAGACGTAGAGGTTGATAGTCTGGAACATTCACTCGATCGTCTTATAGATGGTCGGTTTGAGATAGAGGAACGTATGATGCTCTGCGGTCAGGTCAGTGATCCGACGGGAAAACTTATGGCTGAATCAAGGGCACTGAATGATGTTGTGCTTCATGCAGCAGGAGCACTTCATCTTGGTGAATATGAAGTTAGTGTCAACGGACGGTATTTGAGCTCGTTTAGAGCCGATGGCATAATAGTATGCACGCCGACAGGTTCAACGGCATATTCCATGTCTGCAGGAGGCCCTATAATCGAACCACGTGCAAGGATGATGGTGATCACGCCGATCTGTCCGCATACGTTGAATACACGGAGTATTGTGCTTTCTGCGGATGATACGGTCAGTGTATCTGTCAAAGAAGGTGGGTCGGTAGCATGCTTTGATGGTCATAGTCCGGTGGACCTGAAGAAGGGTGATATAGTGGATGTTCGTCGTTCCGCAAAAGTGACTCGAATAATTCGTATTAATCCGGGAAGTTTTCTTTCCGTGCTAAGTAATAAATTCCGCTCCTGATGCCGATAAAAAAGGCGTAAAGGGTTTGATTAACGGAAGGGGTAAAATTGAAACAGAAACGACAGGAAAAGATCATTGAATTGATCGAAAAATATAATATAGAAACTCAGGAAGAACTCGCAGACAGGCTTCGCGAATCCGGGTATGATGTCACTCAGGCTACAGTATCCAGAGACATTCGTGAATTGCATCTTGCAAAAGTTCCGGGACAGGAAGGACATCAGAAATATGTCCGCGGCAGGAACGGAGATCAGGATCTCGGCAAGAAATATGTACGGGTGATGAAAGAGGGAATTATTTCAGCTGATACCGCACAGAATATGATCGTCATAAAAACGGTCAGCGGAATGGCTATGGCTGTTGCAGCGGCGCTTGACGCAATGAAGATGCCGGAAATTGTCGGAAGTATAGCAGGAGATGACACAATAATGTGTGTTGCCAAAACATCTCTTGAAGCGGAGCATGTACGTGCTGTTGTTTTAGACTTGTTTTGAGACATAGATAATATGAAAAATACAAAAGGAAGATTTTGCAATTTATATATTGCAGGATCTTCCTTTTAATGTTATTATTTTTGCGAACAAGTGTTTGAGAACAAATATACGGGGCTTCGGGGAGTTAAGGAGATATAATGTTAATCAGTTTAAGTGTGAATAATTTGGCACTTATTGAAAAAGAAGAGGTAACCTTTGGTGAAGGTCTTAATGTATTTTCGGGAGAGACCGGAGCCGGAAAATCTCTTGTGATCGGAAGTGTAAGTCTTGCTCTCGGCGGTAAGGCGAGAGCTGACATTGCACGAGATCCGGAAAAACCGGCTGAGGTTGAGCTGGTTTTTGCGTTGGACAGGGAGGAAGAACGCAAAAAGATCCGTGACCTGGATATTCCTGTGGAAGACGATGGTCTGGTGATAATCCGAAGGAGATTCAGTGGCGGAAGAGGAACGGCAAAGATAAACGGGGTCACTGTAACAGGATCTCTTTTAAGAGAAATATCCGGGATATTAATAGATATTCATGGCCAGCATGAACATCAGTCTCTTCTTTACAAAAAGAATCACCTGTTGATACTTGACCGCTATGCCGGAAAAAAAGCTGAGCAGCTTTTGGATAATTACAGAAAGCAGTATCACTGTGTAAAGTCTATACGTGATGAATTAAAGGCTATTTGTACAGATGAATCGGAAAGACTTAGAGAAGCCGATCTGCTCCGCTATGAGATCGGTGAGATAGAAGATGCTTCGCTAAAAGATGGTGAAGATGAGTTATTGGAAGAAAGATTTTCGTTCATGAATAATTCCAGAAAAATCGCGGAAGCGGCAGGAGAGGCATCTTCTCTCATTGGAGGAGATGAAGCTGCCGGAGAAATGATCGGAAGGGCTGTACGTGCTTTTACTGCAGCGGCAGATCTGGATAAAGACGCATCAGGACTTATGCAGGAATTGAATGACCTGGATTCTCTTCTTTCGGATATAAGACGCGATTTGGAATCATATCTTTCAGGATTATCGTTTTCTGAAGAGGAATATAATGAAGTTACCGAACGATTAAACCGTATCAATGAATTAAAAATGAAGTACGGGAAAAGTATTCCTGAGATTCTGGAATCTCTCGAGATCAGACAAAAGAAGCTTGAGCAGCTTGAAAATGCAGATGCATATCGTTCAGAACTGGAGAAAAAGCTGGCAGCCTCAGAAAAAGAGCTTTCCGGTGCGGCAGAGGAACTGACGGTTGAGAGAAGGAAAAACGCGGCAGAACTTGGCGGTCGGATGAAAAAAGCACTTATAGGTCTCAATTTTGAGACGGTGCAGTTTGAAATAGCCGTGAGAAGTGCAGAAAATGGCTATACAGAAAATGGAGCGGATGATGTCGAATTTATGATCTCAACAAATCCGGGTGAGTCACTAAAGGCCTTAAAAGATGTTGCCAGCGGAGGCGAACTTTCTCGTGTCATGCTCGCGTTAAAAACAGTGCTTGCAGATACAGATCAGATCGATACGTTGATATTTGATGAGATAGATACAGGTATAAGCGGCAGAACTGCGCAAAAGGTATCGGAGAGTCTTGCAAGTTTATCTGGGCGTCATCAGGTTATTCTCATTACACATCTTCCGCAGATAGCAGCGATGGCAGACCATCATTTTCTTATAAAGAAGACTGTAGAGGAAGGAAGAACACTGACAGGAATTCGAGAACTTCAGAGAGAAGAGATCATAGATGAGCTCGGCCGCATGCTTTCCGGAGCAGAAATGACGGAAACAGTACGTCAAAATGCAGAAGAAATGAAGGAATTAGCAGATAAAACGAAAAAGAAGACTTCATAAGCCCGAATGGTGTATAATGTTAAAAGAGGATATACGCGTTTGTGTATTCTCTAAAAGAGAACAGGAATCCGAAAAAGGGGTTTCTATTTCGGGGGTAGAATTATGAAAAATGTACTTTTTGTTGCATCTGAGGCTGTTCCGTTTATTAAAACAGGTGGATTGGCGGATGTTGTAGGATCACTGCCGGCTAATTTCGATAAGCGTTATTTCGACGTACGTGTCATGATGCCAAAGTATAATTGCATGTATCAGAAATATAAAGACATGCTTGAGTACGTTACAAATTTTTATATGCCGTATAATGGACAGAATGTCTATGTTGGTATATTTAAGACACAGTGGGATGGCGTAACATACTATTTCATCGATAATGAGTACTATTTTTCCGGTGAATCGGCATATACGACTGATACAAAGTGGGATCTTGAAAGATTTATTTTCTTCTCACGAGCAGCGCTTTCAGCAATGCCGCTTATCAATTTCAGACCGGATATCATTCATTGTCATGACTGGCAGACAGCTATGATACCTGTCTATATCCATGATAGTTTTCAGGCTGGAGATTTCTTTAGAGGTATCAAGACAGTTCTGACGATCCACAATCTTAAATTCCAGGGAACATGGGATGTAGAAACGATCCAGCAGTTTTCAGGTCTGTCAGATTACTATTTTGCACCTGATAAACTGGAAGCATATAAAGATGCAAACGTCCTGAAGGGTGGACTTGTTTATGCTGATGCGATCACAACTGTGAGCAGTACATATGCAGAAGAGATCAAGACTGAGTTTTATGGTGAAAAGCTTGATGGTCTTTTGAGAGCCAGAGAGCATGATCTGCGTGGTATAGTCAATGGTATTGATTACGGCACGTATAATCCGGAAACAGATCCATTCCTGGAGCATAAGTACAATGCAAAGAATTTCCGCAAGGAAAAGATAAAGAATAAGCGTGCTCTGCAGAAGCAGCTTGGTCTTTATCGCAGTGACAATGCCTTTATGATAGGTATTGTTTCAAGACTTACCGGTCAGAAGGGACTGGATCTTGTTTCTTATGTAATGGATGAGCTGTGTAATGACGATATACAGCTTGTAGTACTTGGTACAGGTGAGGAACAGTACGAGAATATGTTCCGTCATTATGACTGGAAGTACAACGATAAGGTTCGTGCGAATATCTACTATTCAGAAGAACTTTCACATAAGATCTATGGATCATGTGATGCGTTCCTGATGCCGAGTTTATTTGAACCCTGTGGACTGAGCCAGCTGATGTCGCTGAGATACGGCACAGTTCCGATCGTTCGTGAAACAGGCGGTCTGAAGGATACTGTCGAGCCTTATAATGAGTTTGAAGGAAGAGGAACAGGATTCTCCTTCACTAACTATAATGCGCATGAGATGCTGGGAGCGATCCATTATGCTCATAATGTTTACGTTAATCACAGACGTGAATGGAATAAGATCATAGATCGTGATATGGCGGCGGATTTCTCTTGGGCAGTATCAGCACGGCAATACCAGGATATGTATGACTGGCTGAGACCATGAAAAAATTATGTTATATCTGCATGATGATCGTGCTGTTCACATTGTTTTTCAGTGTGACAGCACAGGCTGAGATCTCTGAGAAACAGACGGTGCTCAATGCTCATTCGATCAGACCGAATAACATGATCACAGGTGTTCATGTTGGAGAAGATATTGAGAAGATCGCAAATAATACCTTTGTAAATCAGATTCAGCTAAAGTACATAGAGGTTGCAGATGGCAACCCCAATTTTTCTTCGTTTAGCTACTGCCTTTATGATAAAGAACAGACGACGCTCCTTTGCTTTCCGCAGGCTAAAATGTTTGCGGAAATACCGTCTACGGCTGTAGCAATGGATAGTCGTGCGCTTCATGGAGTTAATGAAAAGATTGCTTCGAAAGTAAAAGAAGTGCTTAAAGCCAATGCAGAGAAAAAGGGAGTTGAATTTCAGATCATCATAGGTAATACAGAGGAAGAAAACCAAATAGAATATTGGCCGTATACCTGTGTATATCCGTTAACAGATAATGACTAAAAAGCTGTGAAAGAGTTTGAGGATTTCTCTAAACTTCTTTCACAGCTTTTTTTCTTATCTTTTCTTATTCCTTAACCAGTTTCAGAGCCGAGATGTCGGAATCTATTGCCATAGAGTAATTTGTATAGTAAACAACAAATCCGGGTTTTGATCCGGCAGGCTTCTTAACTTCTTTCTTTTTCACATAGTCGATCTCGACTTTTGACTGACCGCGTCCCTTGCTGTAATAGGCTGCAAGAGCTCCGGCTTCATTAAACACCCGGTCGGGAAGATTATCAGGATCTTCCTGTCCAACGCGTAGGATTACGTGAGAACCCGGGAATTTCTTTGAGTGGAACCACCAGTCATTTCCGGTAGCAAACTTAAATGTCAGCTGATCGTTCTGATAATTGTTTTTTCCGACATAGAGATCGTAGCCATCGCTTGAAATATAATGAAGCGGCTTACTGCTCTCGGTCCGTCCGCTTCCCTTACGGGATGCATGTTTCTTTATGTATCCTGAGTCGGCAAGCTCACGTCTTATATCTTTCAGATCCGCCTCGTTTTCTGCAATGTCCAGAGAATTCTGAATAGACTCAAGATGATCGATATCATTTTTTGTTTCGATCAGCTGGGCGCTGACAGCTTCTTCCGTACGTTTTAATTTCTGGTAACGGTCGAAGTATTTCTGTGCATTCTCGAGAGCTGTTTTTTGCGGATCGAGGGGGATGACTATTTCTGAATTATCATAATAGTTTATACAGGTCAGACTCTTATCTCCGGGAGAAGCAGAATATCCGTAAGTATTGAGCATTTCTCCGTATATTCTGAATTTATCCTTCTTCTGGGTGTCCCTTAACTGTTTCTGCTGAATATCATATTTCTTTACAGCACGTTCGAGAGTTGTAGATACGATCTTGCGGAGATCAGTAGATCTCTGGCGTATACGTGTAACAGCATCCCGCTCGGCATAGTATCTTTTTAGTACTTCGGACATGTTGGAAAGGTGCTCTGATTCAAGGTCATCGTATTCGGAAAGAGGGATCGCAGCGAATTCACGCGGTTCGTCTTTTTCGTAGATCAGCACCGGATCGAAGTTTTCGTTTTTTATATCGTCCATGAGTGAGCAAAAACATGAGTAAAGGCGCTCGGTATCCTCAGGTGTCATTGATGCAACCGATGCATTTCCATCGAGACCTGCTCTGTGACAGAGTTCGCTGGCAGCTACCGGTGAAAATCCTGTAAATGTATTGTAAAGTGCTTTTATAATGTTCTGCGCTTTGTGGAGTACAGCAGAGGAAAAAGCTTCATAGGAAATATCGGAAGTCGGATCAAGCTTATCCTGAGTCATCGGTATATAGTATTCGGATCCGGGGAGAACCGTGCGGACAGAACTCACCGCAGCCGAAATGTGTTTAATACTGTCGATGACTGTATTGTCCTCTTCGGTAAAGATGATATTACTGTATTTTCCCATTAGCTCTATAACGAGGACTTTTCGCTTCAGGTCACCCATTTCATCAAGATGTTCAGCACCGATCCTGATGATACGTTCCAGTCCCGGCTGAGAAACATCGGTAATGCGTCCATTTTGCAGATGCTTACGCAAGAGCATACAAAAATTGGGAGCAACCATAGGACTGGGTTTGTTTTCGTCTGTATAGTAAATAAAAGGAAGTGAAGCACTGGCAGAGATCATAAGTCTGTCAGTTTTTCCGTCGTTTGTTTTGATAGTAAGCAGGATCGCATCGGGATCAGGCTGTGCGATTTTATAAAGACGTCCGCCGACAGCTCGATTTCTGATCTCACTGACCATGGCGGCAGTAGTTATTCCGTCAAATGCCATATGTATCCTTTCTGCTGTGTTAACAGCATGTTTGCAGAAAAATTATATCAAATCATTATACACGTTGCTTTGAGTATTTACAAAAACAAATGAGCAGAAGGGATGAATAAAGAATAGTGGTTTTATGTTCATTTTTTTGATTAATTAAGGAACACGAAATGGCAGTTCTCTTGATTTTAGAAGGTTATTATGATATCATCGTTAATGATTTAACAATATATGGCCGCACGCGGGGGGAAGAGCCTACGGCTTCCGCGCTTGCGCGGGGAATCTGGTAAACCAGATTCTTTTTAAAATTTAATTACAAGGAGGTATTTCTAATGGCAAGAAAAGTTGTGCTCGCTGGAGCATGCAGAACAGCAATAGGTGTAATGGGTGGTGCACTTTCAACTACACCGGCTCCGGATCTCGGAACAGTTGTGATCAAAGAAGCGTTAAAGAGATCAGGGGTTAAGCCGGAACAGGTAGATGAAGTTTACATGGGCTGTGTTATCCAGGCGGGACTCGGACAGAACCCGGCAAGACAGGCTGCATTTAATGCAGGAATACCGGAGGAAGTACCGGCAACAACGATCAATGTTCTTTGCGGTTCAGGTCTTCATTGCGTAAATCTTGCTGCAAAGCTTATCGGCGCAGGAGATGCGGATATTATAGTTGCAGGCGGCATGGAGAACATGTCAATGGCACCATACCTTCTTCCGAACGGACGATATGGATATCGTATGGGAGCAGGCGCCGGAGCTATTCAGGATTCGATGATAAAAGATGCTCTGACAGATGCATTTTATGATTATCATATGGGAATCACTGCAGAAAATATATGCGAGCAGTGGAAATTGACTCGTGAGGAGCTGGATGAGTTTGCGGCGGCATCTCAGCAGAAAGCAGCAAAAGCTATTGAAAACGGAAAGTTCAAAGATGAGATAGTTCCTGTAGAGGTTAAAAAGAAGAAGGAGACTATCGTATTTGATACTGATGAAGGACCGCGTGCAGGAGTTACTCCTGAGAGCCTTTCAAAGCTTCGTCCGGCATTTAAGAAAGATGGCGGACTCGTAACGGCAGGAAATGCATCAGGAATAAATGATGCAGCGGCAGCGATCGTTGTTATGAGTGAGGAAAAGGCAAAAGAACTCGGGGTAACACCGATGGCAACATGGATCGCAGGTGAGCTTGCAGGCTGCGACCCTCGTATCATGGGTATAGGTCCTGTTCCTGCAACTAAAAAGACAATGGCAAAGGCCGGATATCAGATCAGCGATTTTGATCTGATCGAAGCAAACGAGGCTTTTGCAGCTCAGTCAGTTGCAGTTCAGAAAGAACTTGGATTCTCAAGCGATGTCTTAAATGTAAATGGTGGAGCGATCGCTCTTGGTCATCCGGTAGGATGCTCAGGCACACGAATCCTTGTAACACTTCTTTATGAGATGCAGAAGAGAGATGCCCATAAGGGTCTCGCAACACTTTGTGTTGGTGGCGGAATGGGTGCTGCAGCTATAGTTGAAAGATAAGTATATATAGATCAGGTTAAAAGTCCCGTAGGTCAGATGGTTGATCCATTTGGTTTTACGGGACTCTTTTTTCTTTTATTTTTTAGGCTGTGTGATATAATAAATTGTTTTGAAAGAACTTTTTTTCGAATGACGAAAAAATTGGATCGGATATAGACCGGCGTTTAGAGGAGGCTTGTAATGAAGACCCTGAAAGAACTTCTTGGCGGACTTGAATATAAGGTTGTTCGCGGAAATGTTGATGAAGTAGAAATATCGAGTGTGGTATATGATTCAAAAAAGGTTGAACCGGGATGTCTTTTTATATGTATTTCCGGAGCCCGTTTTGATGGTCATGATTTTGCGGCGGATGTTGTCGATAAGGGTGCAAGAGTGCTTCTGACAGAAAAAGATGTAGATATTCCGGGAGAATCTGATGCGATCGTTATTCGTGTGGAAAATACCCGTTATGCAATGGCATTTGTTTCTGCAGCGTGGTTTGGACATCCTGTAGATCACCTTACAGTGATCGGTGTGACAGGAACAAAGGGAAAGACAACCACTACATATCTGACAAAGGCAGTGCTGGAAGAAGCAGGTTATCATGTAGGACTTGTCGGAACTATTGAGACCATAATAGGTGACAGACATATACCGGCAAAGAATACAACACCGGAGTCCTATGTTCTCCAGGAAACATTTGCCGAGATGGTAAAAGAAGGTATCAATGTGGTTGTAATGGAAGTTTCCAGCCAGGCACTGATGCTTCACAGGACACAGGGTTTTGTATTTGATTACGGTGTATTTACAAATATTGAGCCTGACCATATTGGTCCAAATGAACATGAGGATTTTGCTGATTATCTCCGCTGTAAGGGACTGTTATTTAAGCAGTGCCGTGTAGGTATCGTTAATAGTGATGATCCTCATACGGAAGAACTGCTTAAGGATCATACCTGTGAGATCCGCACATTTGGTCTCAAAGAAAACGCAGAGCTTCGTGCAGAAGATGCAGAACTTATCAAGACACCCGGTGAACTTGGAGTAAAGTTCCATATAAAGGGAACATACGATATTCCGGATGTGGAAGTTGGAACCCCGGGAAGCTTTAGTGTATATAATGCGCTTTGCGCTTCTGCTATATGTCTGAACTTTAATGTGTCAGATGAGCAGCTTAAGACAGCTTTGAAGACAGCTCATGTAAGAGGAAGGATAGAGGCTGTACCGGTTTCTGATTCCTTTAGTCTTATAATCGACTATGCACACAATGCGATGGCACTGGAGAGTCTTCTCACTTCCTTAAGAGAATATGATCCGGGACGTCTGGTATGTGTTTTTGGATGTGGCGGAAATCGTTCAAAACTCCGCAGATATGAAATGGGTGAGGTTTCAGGAAAACTTGCGGACTTTACTATCATAACTTCGGATAATCCACGTTTTGAGGAACCGGCTGATATTATGAATGATATCGAGACAGGAATCCTTAAAACAGAAGGAAAATATATTAAGATACAGGATCGTAAAGAAGCGATCGCTTATGCGATACATAATGGACAGCCTGGGGATCTCATAATCCTTGCAGGCAAAGGTCACGAGGATTATCAGGAAATCGAGGGAGTAAAGCATCCGATGGATGAGAGAGTTTTGATCCACGAAATCCTTGAAGAAGATAAAAAGAGTAATTGATCACCATAAAAGAGGAGTCTGATGCAGGGTCTTTACGGAGATGTTATCATTGAAATTTCACATGAGAAACTGGATCGTCCTTTTCAGTACAAAATACCGGAATCCCTAAGGGGCGAGCTTTATTTGGGCGCAAGAGTAGAAATACCTTTTGGAAAAGCTGATCGTATCATAAAAGGATACTTGATCAATATTACTGATAAAGCTGAGTTTCCGCCGGAGAAGATGAAGGAAATAATAGGGCTCTCATCTGGGATAGGTGAGGCCGGTGCGGAAGATCAGCTTATAAGGCTTGCTATATGGATGAAACGACATTATGGAGGGACACTGATACAGTCACTTCGTGTTGTTTTTCCGGTAAAAAAAGTAATACGTCCGAAGGAAAAGAAAACGGTCGAATTACTGATCACTCCTGCTGAGGCAGAATCAATTGCTGAAGAGTGTGACAGAAAGCACAGGACTGCCCAGGCAAGACTTTTGTCTGCACTGGCATCCTGTGGTGAGATGGATCTCACTCTTTTAAGAGAAAAGCTAAATGTCAGCGCGGCAGTGATACGCAGGCTTGAGGAACAAAAACTTGTACGTCTGAGTGTAGAAAGAGATTACAGGAATCCAGGGACTGCGGAAAACACCCGAAAAAAAGTGTGCGAACTGACATCAACCCAGCAGGCGATAGTTGATGACTTTGTGAAAAACTATCGTATGGGTTTACGGGATCCATCGCTTCTATTTGGTGTGACCGGTTCCGGTAAGACGGAAGTTTATATGGAAATGATCTCAGAAGTGCTTAAGAGTGGGAAGCAGGCAATTGTTCTTATCCCCGAAATTGCTCTGACATTTCAGACCGTGATGAGGTTTTGCGCCAGGTTTGGCTCGAGAGTTTCGTATCTTCATTCCAAATTGTCAGCGGGAGAAAGATATGATCAGTTCTGCAGAGCGAAAGACGGTGAGATAGATATCATGATAGGTCCGAGATCTGCATTATTTACACCGTTTCCGGATCTCGGAATTATAATAATCGATGAAGAGCATGAAGGCAGTTATAAAGCAGAAAATATGCCTAAATATCATGCTCGTGAGGTTGCTCTTGAAAGGGCAAGACTTGCAAATGCGGCGTTGGTCTTTGGAAGCGCAACGCCTTCTGTAGATTCTTTTTATCATGCAAAGCGAGGAGAATACCGTCTTTACGAGATCAGAGACAGGATTTCTGATACAGGACTTCCGTCGGTTTATGTGGCAGATCTCAGAGAAGAACTTGTTAAGGGCAATCGCAGTATGTTTTCAGATGTACTGAGTTCAAAGATAAGGGAACGTCTGAATAATAAAGAACAGATCATGCTTTTCCTTAACAGAAGAGGCTTTGCCGGATTTGTCAGCTGTAGAAAATGCGGCGAAGTAATGAAATGCCCGCATTGCGATGTATCTCTTTCACTGCATGGCAGGAATCGTCTGGTGTGTCATTACTGCGGATATGAGACACCTATGATACATAAATGTCCTAACTGTGGTTCAAAATACGTGGGAGGAATGAGAGCAGGAACTGAGCAGGTTGAAGAAATGGTTCATGGACTGTTCCCTGAGGCCCGTGTTTTAAGGATGGACGCTGATACTACTAAGGAGAAGGGCGGATACGAAAAGATCTTATCGGCATTTTCAAATGAAGAGGCAGATATCCTTGTCGGTACGCAGATGATAGTAAAAGGTCATGATTTTCCGAAAGTAACATTAGTTGGTATTCTTGCGGCAGA
>CAMVTN010000032.1 GCA_947170415.1 uncultured Lachnospiraceae bacterium
TTCTTAAAAAACTTTTTGATGTCTGCTTCGAACAGGCTCTCCACTATTCCTGAAAGGACAATGGCGATTATAGCAGCAATCACACACATACATATCATCATTCCGGTTCCCGCCACAGATCTGTCCATCATCCATAACATAAAAACCAGCATACATCCCAATGCGCCAAGCCATGACACGATCAGTCTTGATATGATCCGTACAGGCTTATGGATCACAGTGCTTCCTGCTGTCTCTGCCTGACGTTTTTGATAAAGGTATAATGCGATGAACATCACTATGATACCAATTGCAAAAAACACTACTGTCTCCGGCAGCAGCTCTCTGATCGTTTCAAGGATCATTGCCTTCGGTCTCATATAATTATCACCGAAATACACGTTGTTATTTACTTCCAGGCATGCAAATTCATTTATGTATCCGTAAAGTGGTGACAATATTATTTTTTTGCTGACCGATGAACTCCACATATATGTGGCAAAAAATGTACCTGCAAACATCGAATACAGAAAGGAAAACACCATTTCAACGCACAGAAAAAAACCAACGCCGCAAAGAGCGAATATTGCGTTTCCGGTGAGCATAACCGAAGCTACCGCCAGACTATAGGTTGCGAAATATACTCCGAATATACGCAGAGCCTCAAAGATAATTGCCGCAAGTACGGATTTTGTCAATCCATCCATAAGAAAGGCAAGTCCGATGGATATAGCATAGAGTACGATAAACGGTACTACGAACATCACGATACCATTTATATAAAAAAGCCAGTATCTTTCTTTTCTGGTTTCCGGCTGACTTTCGTAAAAATCCACCTTTTCCGCACTAAAGAGCCATGCGAAACTTCTGATACCGATGATCACCGCAAGTCCTATGATCATTACCGGCCACAGGTGCTCTATTCCGAGAACCTGATTTACTTCATAGACTCTCATGAGCTTTATCATTACTTCATTGTATTCACTTGCCCTGCAAACCTGATCACTCCTGACGATCGTCATTACTGTCGCAAAGGGAAGTAGAAAGATCAGCACGCCTATTGTAAAAAATGCCAGCGCACCTCTTCTTTTCAGGAGTTTCCATTCTTTAATCCAGAATGAGTTTTCTAACATCATAACCGGCTGCCTCCGTTTCACTGATAAAGATCTCCTCCAATGTGAGCGGAAGGATCTCTGCATATACTGTTTCTATTTCTTTAAGGCTTTCCTGTATGTTTTCTTCCGTGCCTCTGACTGTGTAAGTTCTAAGTCTTCCTTCTGCCTTACAGTTAAGGACACTGAGTATTTTTTCTGCCTTTCGCTGTTCTTCATCCGTCGGAAATACACACTGTAGCTTTCGTATCTCTGACTTCATATCATAGACATCCTCTGACAGGAGTATGCCTCCTTCATGGAGAAGTCCTACGTGATCACACAGATCCTCGATCTCTCTCAGATTATGTGATGCTATGACCGGTGTCAGACCATAGTCGGACATATTTTCTGCGATAAGACTTTTTACTGCCTGTCTCATGACCGGATCCAGTCCGTCAAAGGTTTCATCGAGAAACAGATATTTTGTTCCCGCAGACAGTCCGATGATTATGGCGAGCTGCCTCTTCATTCCCTTTGAATAGGTCTGGATACGTCTTTTCATTCCGAGCCCAAAGTCTTCCACGAGCTTCTCGAATCTTTCTTTGTTAAAATTTTTGTACTCTGTCATATAGTATTCTTCCATGTCCTTCGGTGAAGAATTCGGGAAGAAATACAGATCACTCGGCACAAAGAAAAGACTTTCTTTTACTTTTCTATTATCAAATACCGGTTCATCATCTATGATCACCGCTCCTGAATCCTGTCTCAGTACGCCTGCGAGGATCCTGAGGAGCGTGGTTTTTCCTGCTCCGTTTGTTCCTGTGAGACCAAAGATCTCACCGTCTTTTAGGGTGATGGTTATATCATTTACGGCTTTTACACCGTCAAATGTCTTCACCAGATTTTCTGTCCTGATCACGCTTTGTCTCCTTTCGTTTTGTCTATCGCAGCTTTTTCTGCTGCCTTGGAAAGAAGTTCATCTACTTTGATTCCAAATTCCCGACCCTCTTTGAGGATCTCACACAAACGCCCAACCAGTTCTTCTTTTTTTGCTTCCATGAGATTATCATTCTCCTTGACAAAATTTCCTCTGCCCTTTACTGCATATAAAAATCCCTGTCGCTCTAATTCTGCGTACGCCCTCTGTATCGTATTGGGATTGGTTCCCAACTCGACGGCAAGGCTTCGAACAGACGGCATCTGCTCATCCGGCTGCAAAATCCCTTTTAGTATCAGCGTTTTGTAGTATTCGCTGATCTGCTCGTATATTGGTCTGGGATTTTGGTAATCGATCGGTGTCATCCGCTCCACCCATCCTTTCTAATTCTTTGCACGATGCGTTTCCGTCCCTTTTTGCACCGGCTTTTCCCTGTGACAGCAGGAGAGGCACATCTCCTGCTTACTTTTCCTTCTGTACGGTCTGCACTTTTATTGTGTATCAACTGTACTAGAAGTATTAGTACACTCGTAATATACTTCTGCTTTGTTCTGCTGTCAATACATTTTTTTGCATACACTACGTTTAGTACACCTAATGGTACGTGCAGAGCATATAGTTATCTTGCTCCGCGCTCGGACGATTCTAAGCTCACGCACTGTCCTCATATACACGGATATTTCTGCCTAACTCGATGCTCCGCATCTCAAACAGTACGCAGAAATATCCTAATCGGACAGCGTGTTTACTAAGAATCGCCGGCTGATTGCTGCACAAAATAACTATACGCCCTGCACTTACGTTACGACTTTTTATAGAATGCAATGTTTACGGCTATGAAACGAATACTTTTTTCATTATGATTGCCCCAATGTTTGTATTAATCTTTGCATTCTAACCCCTTCCGTCTTTCACAAAGTAAGTCCAGATCATATATTTATATTCTGGAGCAATCAGCCGGCAGTTCTTGGCAAACACAACGACCGAATAGGAAATTCCTGCGAACTGTTTGAGCCGCCTTTGCGGCGAGTTTCGCAGGAATTTCCGTGTTTATGAGGGCGATGCGTGAGCCTAGAACTGTCCGAGCGCGGAAGAATATAAATATATGACCTGGACGTCCCCCATGCGAAGGGAAAAATAACTGTTGACACAGCCAAACTACTTTGCTATGATAATCAAGCGCGTTAAGTGACGCGCCAAGGATATTCACACATGCTGGAATGGCTCAGGTGGTAGAGCGCATCATTGGTAGTGATGAGGTCCCGAGTTCGACTCTCGGTTTCAGCATACTTAAAACTCCGGAATCAATGGATTTCGGAGTTTTTTTGTATCAAAAAACCTGTCTCGTTATGAGGCAGGTTAATAATCACAATGCTTTTCTGACCTTAGCACGAATACGCTGAAGTGCGTTGTCCGTGGATTTTTCATCACGTCCAAGGACGCGGGCTATCTCACCGTTTTTTAATCCGGTCATATGGAGATCAAGCACTTCTTTTTCCAGAGGACTCAGTGTTTCAAGGATTTCTTCTATCCTCTCCGCATTCTCCCTGTCAATAAGAACTGTTTCAGGATTCTGGTCATCGCTGGATAAAAACTCTGCAAAGGGCTCTTCCTGATTATTCTCAGAACCGCCTGAAAGCGACAGCGAACCATTTAGAGGCATATGCTTCTGTCTGCCGGATGAGCGGACAGCTGAATATAGTTGTCTCGTCACCACTAACTGACAAAAAGTGGACAGTGAGGCATCACGTCCGGGATCGTAATCCCGAATCGCCTTGTAAAGACCTATCATGCCTTCCTGTATGAGATCTTCTTTTTCACCTCCAAGTATAAACATGGATTTCACGCGCATGCGGACCATGTTCTTATACTTTTCCATGAGGTAATCCATGACATCCTTATCCCCCTCTCTGAGAGCAGTGATAAGTTCCGCGTCACTCATTTCATCATACTGTCCCATTATCTGTCGCTACCCCCCATAGCAAAATCCAGATTTACTGCCACTCACCACGCTGACGAACGATCTCAAATGCAAGGACTCCCGCTGCCACGCTGGCATTCAGGGAATCAATGTCTCCCATCATAGGGATACGTGTGACAAAATCGCACTTCTGCTTTACGAGTCTGCCGACACCTTCACCCTCTGAACCGATGACAAGACCAATAGGGCCTGTGAGATTTTGCTTATACATTACATCGCCATCCATATCGGCACATACGAACCACATGCCCTGCTTTTTCAGGTCCTCGATGGTGTTTCCGATATTTGTTACCCTGGCAACCGGTGTGTAGTTGATCGCACCTGCAGAGGTCTTTGCTACAGTGGCTGTGAGGCCTACTGCGCGATTTTTCGGGATGATGACACCATGAGCACCGCAGAGATTTGCTGTACGGATGATAGCTCCGAGGTTATGCGGATCTGTGATGTTATCAAGCAGGAAAATAAACGGCGGTCTGCCGGATTCTTCTGCCTTTTTCATGATCTCGTCAACTGTTGCATAGGTGTATGCTGCTGTATAGGCAACAACTCCCTGATGCTTTCCTGTTTCTGAAAGCTGATCCAGCCTTGATTTCTGGACAAAATCAATCCTTACATCATGCTTTTTCGCCTCACGCTTTATAGTCTGGATCGGTCCATCCTGCGCACCGTCCAGAATGAAAAGACGGTCAATGGTCTTTCCGGAACGGAATGCTTCTATTACTTCATTTCTTCCTTCGATGATGGATTCTTCGTATCTACTCATTATTTCTTTCCAATCTTAATTTCAGCGGTAACTGTTCAAACCTCTTTGGGTTCTTACTCATTACTTTCAGCGTTTCTTTGACGCAGCCTCATTTATTTCTGCCGCACGGTTCATAAGCTCATTAAGTCTCTCGTGATCGCCTTTTAAATACAGCCATCCCATGAGGCACTCAAGTCCGGTCGCTTTATGATACGTGGTGAGAGAAGCGTTTTTTGCGTGAGTCTCGACTTTAGTGTTTTTGCCTCTCTCGTATATGTCTCTTTCTTCTTCCGTTAAGTCATCAAGGAGACCGTCAATGGCGGTCTCCTGTGCATTAGCAGAAACATATATTATTGTTGCGTTGTGCAATTTCTTCGCCGGACAATTCCCCCTCTGAACCACGCGGTTTCTCATAAAGAGACTGTAAACTGCGTCTCCGAGGTAGGCAAAGGTCTGCGGCGAGTATGTTCTTAATCTGCTCTCTTCCATTTTACACCCTGT
Organism: uncultured Lachnospiraceae bacterium; assembly: GCA_947170415.1. Lineage (GTDB taxonomy): Bacteria > Bacillota > Clostridia > Lachnospirales > Lachnospiraceae > NK4A144. Next base: position 5,235 of record CAMVTN010000032.1, read on the forward strand.
CTGGTATCCTCAAGGATTATTCCCTTTGCTGCGAGTTCATCACGGATCTCATCCGCACGTGCAAAGTTCTTGTCCTTTCGTGCCTGCTGACGTTCTTCGATAAGTGCTTCGATATCAGCATCGAGAAGTCCTTCTTCCTTCGGCTCTACAATGAGACCAAGGATATCGCTGAGCATCACTACTTCATCACGAAGCGCCTTGAGATATTCCTTTGAACTGTTTTCATCTGTTGTTGTATTGATGAATTTAACGAGCTCAAAGATTACAGAAATAGCATCTGCTGTATTGAGGTCATCATCCATAGCATCGTCAAAACGTGCTACATATCCCTCAGCCTTAGCCCTATTTTCCTTTTCTGCATCGGTAAGGGTCTCTGCGCTGTTCTGCTTCATCAGGAAGTCAAGATTCTTCACTGCTGTACGAATTCTCTCAAGACTTGTCTTTGCAGCTTCCATGAGGTCTGCAGAGAAATTCAGCGGGCTTCTGTACTGTGCTGTCAGCATAAAGAATCTAAGCACCTGAAGTTCATACTTCTCTGCGATATCACGAACTGTAAAGAAGTTTCCGAGTGATTTACTCATCTTCTCGCCGTTGATATTTAAGAAGCCGTTGTGCATCCAATAGTGAGAAAACTCTACACCGTTTGCAGCCTCAGACTGAGCGATCTCATTTTCGTGGTGTGGGAAGATAAGGTCTTCTCCACCTGCATGGATATCGATGGTTGCGCCGAGGTACTTCTTTGCCATTACACAGCACTCAGTATGCCATCCCGGACGGCCATCACACCACGGAGCCTTCCAGAAAGGTTCTCCTTCTTTCTTGGGCTTCCAAAGTACAAAGTCAAGGTCATCTTCTTTTCCTGCTGTACCGGAGACTTTCAGTGCATGTCCTTCTGAACGGTGTCCTGACTCCAGATCATCGATATTTTTATGAGACAACTTTCCGTAGGTCTCAGCCTTACGTGTGCGGAAATATACTGTTCCGTCCTCTGTAGGATATGCATATCCCTTGTCGATAAGGTCAGTGATAAGGTCGATCATTCCATCGATCTCTTCTGTTGCCTTCGGATGTACTGTTGCCGGAAGGACGTTCATGCCTTCCATATCTTTTTTACACTCGGCGATATAACGCTCTGATACTTCAGAAGGATCTACTCCTTCTTCGTTTGCTTTATTAATGATCTTATCGTCTACATCGGTAAAGTTTGACACATAGTTTACTTCATATCCCTTATGTGTCATATATCTGCGGAAAGTATCAAACACGATCATGGGTCTTGCGTTTCCGATATGGATCAGATTGTAAACGGTAGGTCCGCATACATACATGCTGATCTTGCCGGGCTCGATCGGCTTGAACTCTTCTTTTGTACGTGTCATTGTATTAAAGATTTTCATAACTACTCCTCAGGTCTGTCTATTTTTTACTGATCTTTCTTCTTTTCTTCCAGAGATTTTTTCAGGTATTTCAGCTCGTCCTTGAGTTCCAGAAGCTGATTTGTGATCTCGGAATCAGCGTGTTTAAGGACATTGATATCATCTTTTACCGGATCAGGCAGATCGATCTGGTTCATGGTCTCTCTCGGGATCTGACAATTATGATAGCGTACTATCCTTCCCGGAACACCGACAACGGTACAGTTCGGCGGTACTTCGTCGAGTACTACGGATCCTGCTCCAATCTTGGAGTTTTCACCTATTGTGAATGATCCAAGGACTTTTGCCCCGACTGATACCATTACGTTGTCTTTCAGGGTCGGATGGCGCTTTCCGTGTTCTTTTCCGGTTCCGCCAAGTGTTACGCCCTGATACAGGGTAACATTGTTTCCAATTATGGTTGTCTCACCGACTACTACTCCCGAGCCGTGATCTATGAAAAATCCTGTTCCTATCTGTGCTCCTGGATGTATTTCTATTCCCGTACGATTTCTTGCGAACTGTGATATGGCTCTTGCTATGAAGTAGTTCTTTTTTTCATAGAATCGATGAGCGATCCTGTAAAAAAGTATCGCCCAAAAACTGGGATAGAGGAATACTTCCCACGGATTATGTATCGCGGGATCCCGTTCTTCTATGACTTTTATCTCTGCCCTTACGTAATCAAGCACAACATCTAATGCTCCCATAGCCTTATGACGTCTGCTCATGATATTGTCCTCCTCTGACTCTTTTTTCGATGTTTTACCTTATTGTTTTCTGCACCCTGCGCAGTTCATACATCGTGCGGAGTCAGAATCTGCTACCTGATATGAATAGTCTGATGGGCTTGTGAGTGCACATATCGCCTGAGAGGAAATTCCCTTTCCTTCTCCCGTGAAGCCCATTCCTTCTTCGGTCGTTGCTTTGACATTTACCTGATCGATATCGATTCCCAGGGTGTCTGCAATATTTTTTCTCATCTGGTCGATATGAGGACGCATCTTTGGTCTCTGCGCAATGATGGTCGCATCTATATTTTCTACGATATAGTGCTTTTCTTCCAGCATTTCTCCCACTCTTTTAAGGAGCTTCATGGAGTCTGCGCCTTTGTATTCCGGATCTGTGTCCGGGAAGTGCTTTCCTATGTCTCCGAGCGCAGCTGCACCGAGCAGTGCATCCATTATGGCATGCAAGAGCACGTCTGCGTCAGAGTGTCCCAAGAGTCCCAGTTCATACGGGATTTCCACGCCGCCGATTATCAGCTTACGCTCCGGGACAAGTTTATGTACATCGTATCCTGTTCCTACTCTCATTTATTTGTCCTGTTCTGTATTCATTTATGACATAGTCTCGTGCCAGTCGTATATGTTTCTTATATCACGACTAATTATAGTTGCGTGCCAGTCGTATACATATCTCGCATCACGCTCGGACAGACAGTTACTTCTCGCTCGCCTTCAGTTCGCTTCAGTAACTGCTTCGCGCATTTATGCAAATTCGCCTACGGCGAAAAATGCGCTCACTCCCAAATCATGTTCTTACGCAGTCAGCGGCACAGCGCTTCCTGCTACCTAGAATCATCGGCATCTATCAGGCTCACGCACCGTCCCAATATATTCGGACGATGTGTTCACTAAGTGCTGCCGGCTGATTGTTCTGCGAGATATGTATACGGCTGGCACTTACGTTGCTTTCGCTCGTAAGTGCACAAGTGTTACACACTAAACACTCAGTATCCTAAACTATCTGTGCTTACAACTTTCCTACTTCAAACACTTAGCCTATTATAAACGATTTATCATCATGTATAAAGTGATGACTTCTGCTCAGTTCAACAAAACTCATTTCCACTACTATGCAAATAAATCGTGTCTCTGGGATGTGCCACAACGTAAGTGCCGGGCATATAAGCTATCTCCAGAGACAATCAGCCGGCAGCACTTAGTGAATGCCCTGTCCGAATAGGAGATTTTCGCATACTGTTTGAGATGCGGAGCATCGAGTTATGCGCAAATCTCCGTGTTCATGAGGACAGCGCATGAGCTTAGTGTCTGTCCGAGCCGTCTCAGGAGATACTTATATGTCCGGCACGTATATAGCCAACAGCTTCACAAACATCACTCCTCCGCATCCTCAGAGACATTTTCGCTGACCTGAGCAGGCGGGATCTCTCCCATGTCTTTGGCCGCTGCCGTTTCGAGCTTAACTGTGAGGATACGCCTAACAGACTCATCGATGCGGTCTTCCGTAATGGTTCCGTCCGAAACAGCATCCATCACTGCCTGATAAGCCTCGTTGTAGTCCTTCGGCATGAGGAGCATATCTCCACCGGCTTTTATAACTGCCACAGCAGCCTCACCTGATGAATACTTGGACACCACAGCCTCGGCACTCAGCGCATCAGTGATGACCACGCCGTTATATCCCATTTTCTTTCGGAGTACGTCAGTAATGATCGTGGATGACATACATGCAGGCCTGTCGTCTCCCGAGATTGCCGGGAATGACATGTTACCTGCCATTATCATGTTTGTACCATTGTTAATAGCATCAGCGTACGGGATCAGATCCTTAGACTCAAGAGAAGACAACTCTGTTCCGAGCTTTACATATGCAAAATCTGTGTTTTCTTCTGCCCGTCCAAATCCCGGGAAGTGCTTCATGCACGGGATGATGCCATTTTCTTTCAGACCATCCGATAAAGAGATCGCCATTGATGATACGAGACTCGCATCTGCTCCAAAGGAACGGTCTCCTATCGCAGAGTTTCCGTCTTCCATCTGAACATCTGCAACAGGTGCAAAGTCTACATTAAATCCAAGGTCTGACAGATATTCTCCGATATGCTCGCCTGCCTTACGAGCATTGTCGGTGTCACCGCTCTTACCGATTTTTTCCATTGAATCGGTGTTCTCGATACCGAAGTCTCCATTCTTGGCGATCCTTGATACTGCGCCGCCCTCTTCATCAACTCCGAGAAGGATAGGTATACCGCTTGCTTCCATGGCATATTTCTGTGTGCCTGTCAGAAGAGCTTTTGTCTGATCTTTATTCAGTAGATTTTTGTCAAAATAAATGATTCCGCCGGGCGTTCTCTCACTTAGTGCAGTCTGAGTTACGCTTCCGGCTTCCGTCACCTGTCCAAATCCTGTGACTGCCTCCGGTGTCACAAAGAAAAGCTGTGCAACTTTCTGCTCAAGAGTCATGCCAGCCAGTAAATTCTCAATATCTACAACCCTTGAAGTACTTACTTCCTCATTCATAACGGATTCATATTCCGATGCCATGTCTTCCGAAGACCTCGCAGGTTCATCATCTACAACCGTTTCTTCTGTCTCTTCCGGTTCTGTTTCTTCCTCTTCGGTTGAGCCTTCTCCTGCTGATGCAGTTTCAAGCTCCGGTACCAGCTGAAATCCATTCGGGAAGAAATATTTATATCCCTGTACTGCTCCGAATATAACTGCTCCCAATACAAGTGTAATTACAAAAAGAAGCGACACCGTTGCAATGATACGGCGTCGCATTATTTTTCTATGTTTATCTGATTTTCTCAAAGTAATCTCTCCTATATAAACGCCACTGTTTATATAGGATTTTATCATACTGCATTATTAAAAAAAACGTTATTTTGTCTCTTCATGATCTTGTTTTTATATACGACTGCTAAAACAATGTCAACGCAGTAGATAAAGCTTCCGATAGCGAAGAGAATGCCCTCACCTGTCGGCACTGCCTTTTCCTTTATTGCCCTTACGGCAAATCCAAAAGCCACGATTCCGGATAAAGCTATCATCAGCATATCAGCGAGCACCGCCCACAGAAAGAAAGCTATTCCGAATACACCTAAGATACATCCTATAAATCCAAGGATGAAATTAAAAATGAACGCAGGGATGTGCAAAAACTTTACCATCATGTTTACTTTTGCGAGGTCTTCAAGTTTTTGCTTCCCTGTCATTTCACTCACGCTGAAAACTATTGCCCATATAAATGTCAGGATATTGTAAAGTATTATGCTGACGCCTATCACGCCTACGCCTATCTTTTCCGACAGAACGGTTTCCACATTTGCAAACTGCATAAACTCTATCGCGTATTTTCCCACAAAAAGCGCCCCTATGAGCACCGGGATAAACACATACGGATAAATAATGATCGGCAGGGCTTTTAACTTAAGTTTCATTTGTCTTTACTCCTCTGTTTCCCCACGTCTCTCATCCTGCGGAATGAGAGTTCTTACATTTACTCCGTTTACCTGTACATGGTCATCCACTGCTATAACGATACACTGTCTGCCGTCAACCACGCGTGCTTCGATAAGGTCTACATAGTCGGGCTTTACATGAATCTCTATATCCGGTGTCTTTACGTCAAATTTCTTGATTCCCTGCACATTTGATACCATGATCTCTGCCTGATCACCTGCTATGTCATCATAGCTTGTGTCAAACTTTTCCATGGCTTCTTCCGGAGCTCCGCTCTTTTCAAAGATCTTTTTTACTTCCATTTTACCGATCGCGAGGGGTTCGGGATTATCTTTATTATCCTGAACGATCTCAGTTAAGCTGTCATGGATATTCTTCATGACTTCCACATCTGCGCTTTCGCCGAGCACTTCCTCAACAAGCATATTGAAGGTCTCTTTCTGGTCGCCTGCTGTTAAGGGCGCATCTGCTCCAAATACGAAGTTGATGAAATCAGGCTGGATCTCCTCTGGTTTCTTTGTGTAGTATAGCATCTCATGGATATCAGCAGTCCGATCTGCAAATGACGGGAAAAGGAAGCCCTTATCGGGAACTTTCACTACCCAGTCCTGCGGCAGCTCACCGATACGGTTCTTTTCGGGATCATAGCCGAGCTCACCCTTTGTAAGCTCTACAGGGCAGAGACAGCAGAGCATGTAACGATATACATTTTCTGAGGCATCATCTTCTTCCAAATTATCTGTTCCTTTTCCGGGTACGTCATAAACTGCATATATAAGAAGTATGCAATATTTCTCAGGATTGTCATAATGCTCGATGATTTTGTCATAGAACTTATCTACAAGTTCGTCATCATCCAGTTCGCTGTCACGGAGTTTTAATAAAAACTCCTGTTTTCCGCCCTCTGCTTCTTCTGCGAGAGGGAATTCAAGGTTCATTAAGTTCTTTCCTATGGTTCCGGTCAGCACCTTCTTGAAAAAAGCAAGGTACTTATGCATTTCTTCTTCCGGAAGAGAAAGGAACGCGTCTTTTGCCGTGAATTTTTTCTCTTTTTCTGCGCCTACATAGCAGGTGCATATATGCTGTATAGTACATTTATCCGGTGTAAACTGCTTACGGATTTCTGATATTTCTACTTTATTCATAACTTTTGCCCCTATCATTTCAAAACAACAGGGACAAGTTATCTTGTCCCTGTCATTAACTACATAAGTTTACTTATCAGTATACCTCAAACCATCCTGGATTTCATTTATTATTTCTTCAAGCTTTTCCCAGTCAAAGAGCTTTAAGTTTTTCCGGATCTCCTCAATGATCTCACTGTCTTTTTCCGGGAGGCTGTATCGTGTTACGTCCTCCAGTATGGTCTCGACGGCATCATAGTCCATCTGCGGTATGACTTCTTTAAGCGCTTCGTACGCATCCCTTAATTCGTCCTCTGATATCGGCTCTTTATCGTCTTCATCATCCTTTTTCTCTTTCCCGAGTCTGTCCAGAGTATCCTTAAACCGGAGATACTCCTCCATTAACGATCCGTGATTTGCCTTTATGAAGTCGATATCGTTTTTCTTCCCTGCCATTTCCAGTGCTTCAGCTGATCTCGACAGTTCATTTGCGCCGATGATACGCGCCGATGACTTCAGAGCATGAACCTTTACTGTGTACAGCTGATAATCTTCTTCCGAAAATGCCTTCTCTAATACCGACGCATTTATCTCTATGGTCGAGCGGAACATGCTGATGCTGTTTATGAAAAGATCATAGCCACCGGAACACCTGACTCCGTCCTCAACAGATATGCCTTCCACATCAATTATCCAAAGGTATTCCTCCGGTAATTCCTGCGTCTTAGGCGCTTCATCAGCGCTAACCTCATCTATTAATTCCTCCGGTAAGCTGTTATAAAGCGCTTCTTCAAGCTTTACCGTATCTACAGGCTTTGACAGATAACCGTTGAACCCCTTGGAAACATAGAAATCCTCGCCTCCGGGCTCTACATTTGCCGTTAGTGCAAAAACTATCTGATCCGGCAGGAGCTCACGTATCTTTTCCAGTGTCTCTAGTCCATCCATCCCCGGCATCATGTGATCCAGAAGGATTATCTCAAAGTTTTCCTTTTTAAGTATCTCCAGACATTCTTCTCCACTTTCGGCCGTGGTCACCTGCACCTTCATGGCTTTTAATAATCCTCTCATGACCGATAAGTTCATGGCATTATCGTCCACAACCAGGATCCGCGCCCGCTCCGAAATAAATTTAGGCACATACGGACCACCTGATACATTGTCCTCATGCTCCGTAAATACACCTATCGGTTCTTTATCGACAATTTTTTGATCGATCGTCAGGATAAAATCGGATCCTTCTCCATAGACACTTTCACACCAGAGATTACCATCCATAAGTTCAGCAAACCGCTTTGAAATATCCAGTCCCAGACCGGTTCCCTGTATGCTGCTGTTTTTCTCCTCATCGAGTCTCTCATAGGCGTTAAAGATCTTTTTCATATCCTCTTCCTTTACGCCTATGCCTGTATCTTTTACAGAAAAACGCAGAGAGCAGACATCGTTTTCTATCTTTGTCACAGAAACTGACAGTGTGAAACCGCCTTTTTCCGTATATTTAACTGCATTAGTCAATATATTCAATACGATCTGCTTTATCTTTCCTACGTCTCCATAAAGCTTCTTAGGCAGATTTTCATCGATATCCACCTTAAAGAAAAGATCCTTTTCACTGCTCCTGACACGTACCATTGATACAATAGCACGGAGATTATTTACAGTAGCCCATTCCTGTTCTACCAGATGCATCTTTCCGGATTCTATTTTTGATATATCCAGTATGTCATTGATCAGTCCCAAAAGAGATTCTGCCGCACTTTTTATATCAAGTCCGTAATTTACTATTGCCGTATAGTATGCTGCCGGAACATTTTCATGATCTTCCCTCAGCATTATCTCATTCATTCCCATAATGGTATTTATGGGAGTTCTGATCTCATGTGACATATTTGCAAGGAATCGTGACTTTGCAGTGCTTGCTCTGTCTGCCTCATCCTTTGCTACTCGTATCTCCCTGTACTGACGCTGTATGATGGTAAACCTGAGAATCGCCCATACAACAAGCGCTACAGACAGCATTATCAGCAGAGCTATAAATATTCTCACTGAAGTCCGCTCAAATAATCCCGGGAGTTTAACGATCCTAAACGTGTCATCCTGAAGCACTTTCCTTGTTTCATTATCAAGTATCTGTATATGAAGCTTATATGAGCCATAATTGAGATTTGTAAATTCCAGTGCCGTATCTGCGCTTCTGCGGCTGGTTATGCCGTTATCATCTGCACCCTCAAGCTCGATATGAACCAACGGATCACTCAGAGAATAATCCATTATAGAAGGCTCTATCCGTATACGACTCACTGCCGGTGGAATAGTATATCCCCCGTCTTTATCCTGTATCAGCGCAACATTGTCACAATATACTGCCTTGATACCGGATTTAATAAAAATGTTATTATCCGTATAGTCATAGATATTTACTCTATTCACGCCATCTGCAGATGATATGTACAAACTGCCGTCATCTGCCATGTCATTATAGGCATTCCTTATCGGCGTGCTGGTCAGGCCATTATTTACCGTATATTCCCGATATTCCTCTATAGAATCATTCAGTGCATCTTCTGCATGTATACGGCACAGTCCAAAGGCAGACAACAGCCACAGGGTATCATCATCGCCATGGAACATGTCAAAGTTTCCTATAAAAGGGATCGTAGATACCTTGTGTACCTTTCCGTCTTTTATGTACTGAACAGAATTCGATGTAAATACCCAGACAACGCCGTTCTTATCATCTCTCTTTATCCGCTGGATCACCATACTCGTAAGTCCATCTTCCATGCTGATCCTGCTGACTTTTTTATCTTTTATCACATATATTCCGCCGCCATCAGTACCAAGATAATATTCTCCGTCAAATCCATCTCCGACGGCAATCAATACAGGGTCCGTCAAACCATTTCTTTGAGAATAGACCCTCTCAACAACATTATCGCTTATCACAGCAAGACCATCGCTGGTTCCTACGAGGATCCTGCCATCCGCAGCTTCATAGGTATTGCGTATCTCCGTACTTGGCAGCCCGTCTTTAATTGTATAATTTTTTATTGTTTTATCTTTTGAATAGCAGACAACTCCTATTTCTTTATTATATGTCGATACCCACAAGTTATCTTTTGAGTCTCTTCTTAAGCAACGTATTCTTTCTCTTCCGACAAAATCGATGATCGGATCGCTCTCAACAGCCTTCATTGCAGGCATATAGATTATCTTTATTCCGGAATCCGTTCCTATGTACAAATAATCATCTATGAAGCAGCAGGAGGATGCTAATTCCGAATCCATGCCAACCCTTGAATTAACGTTCAAAAAATTGCTCGTCACAATTTTCATGAGTCCCTGTCTGGTCGAAGCGACCCATATATTTCCCTGATAATCGGCGGTCAGCATTTCAATTCCGTCATTCATAGGCAGATTAGTCACTTCTGTAAATCTGTCTTTCGTATCTAAATATCCTATTCTTTCGGATGATGCCAGCCATATCCTGTCACATGCAGAAATTATCCACTTTACGGAATTGAGACCATTAACTTCGATCTCTTTCATCCTCCATACAGGATTGCCAAAGTCACCATAGTATAGTTCGCCATCGCCGGTTCCAAGATATATTTTTCCTTCATTGACATCATCCGGATAAATCGATGTGATCTTCGCACTTCCAAGAGCTTTACTCCGATAATAGGACGATACGACACCATCCTCTATCAAAAAAATGTTTCCTGTTTTTGTAATGCCGTATATTTTTCCATCCTTAGCCGTGCACATTCTAAGTACACGTTCATTTCTAAGCCTGGTATCACCCAGCTGGGAGAATTTAAAGCTTTCATCTGTATAATAAATTCCATCGGTCGTACCGACAAAGATCCTGCCATCATTATCTTCTGCAAACGAACGGATCGAAGCCGCATGAAGCCCGTCTTCGTATCCAAAATGTCTGTGATCATCCTGGTTTATGTAAACCATGACACCATCACCATTTGTACCTATCCAGATTCTTCCCTTACTGTCCTCAAACAGTATCCTTCCGCTTGTGAATCCATCCGCTGAGTTAAATATTTCAAATGCGGATCCATCGTAACGCATGATGCCACTGTATGTTCCAACCCAGATATAACCATTTCTGTCAGAAATTATATAATTTGCATCGATACTGTAGCCCACCAGATTATTGAGCATTATCGGTGCATAGGTGGTATTCTCTATCTGCTTTGTAACTGCATATCCGCCGCCTCTATCCGTTTTCTTGCTCTTAAATTCCTTTGCTGACACACCTGTCGACAGGCAGCACAAAATAATTACAGCTAAAGCCAGGATTTTTACGATGAATTTAATTCTATTCATGATAAAACCTTTCAAAGCCCGGATCATATCTTTCGTTATAGTACCGCAATCTTTGCTATTTCATAGTCAAGGACTTCGACTGATTCCTCGGTCTTTTTAGCTTCATTTACAACATGTTCCGAGAGCTCACGGATACTGTCTACTCTTTCTGCTATCTGCGTCGTACCTTCGGCACCGTTCTGCGCTGCATCGCTTATCTCATCTAATGATATGATTATGTCGGAAATCTGATCATTCAGTTTGTTAGTAGTATCGTTAACATCAGACACGAGACAATGTACATCCTCTATTTCCCGACCATATTCCTCCATGATCGTTCCAAAACTATCCCGCATTTTTCCAACATCACTACTCACAAATTCCATGAGTCGTGCAGAGTCATCCGCAAGCTGCTGAACAGAAACGCTGACAGCCCCGGTAACTTCCTGTATCTTTCCAACCGCAGCCTTACTCTGTGACGCCAGACTTCTGACCTCATTCGCAACTACCGCAAAGCCTTTTCCGGCCTCTCCTGCTCCCGCTGCCTCGATAGACGCATTGAGTGCCAGCACATTAGTTTTATTCGCTATAGCCATGATGGAGTTACTGAGCACCTCGATCTCACGAACCACTTCGACATCTTTTAAGGCTTTTTTCAGGCTTTCGTTTATCTCAGTCAAGAGCTGATCAACGTCGTTCCTACGCTTATTAGTCTTTCTTTCTACTCTTCTGGATGCCTGTGAAATTTCTCTTACGCGTCTCTCACCATCTTCCGCACGTTTCGCCATTGCTTCGGTGGCTTCTCTAATATCCTCAGCAACGTCCCTTATCTCAGCTGTTGATGCAGCAGTTTGCTGCATTCCGGCAGCCAGAGTTTCAGTATGTTTCGACACGTCTTCTATATCTGAATTCAGCTTTTCCAAAGAATCATTAATACTAAAAACTACTTCTTCGATCCCTTCCGCATTCGTTTTTACATTACCGATAAGCACACCTACTGCTTTCTTCATATCAAGCATGCTTGTTCCCAACTGTCCGAATTCATCTGTTCTTTCACTCAGTGCTTTCGGTATGTCCTCTGTGAAATTTCCGGTGCCCATCCGCTCTATGTAATCGATGCTGAGCTGCAGGTATTTACTGATATTTTTAACAAGCTGCACACTAAGAACAGCCATTATGATAAACATAATGACTCCCACTATGATGACCTGTTTTTCGTTGTTATCAAATGCCGAAAGAATCGTAAGAACTATTACGTTTCCAGCAGAAAGAATTCCAAAGCAGACGAGTTTTGTCCGAATCCCGAATTTATTCATAAATAAAATCCTTTCGCTGTTACTGCCCCATTGCATCACAGCTAACATGATCTATTTTTATGACTAGAATATAAGAAGGCTCTTCCTATCCGCGCGCGTCGCATCCAAATGCACGTAGTGCATTTATTTACTTATGGGAATTCCCCATAAGTAAATAAACGCGCCCAGCCTGAACAGGATGGACGCGTCTTTAACTATCTCTTCACCCTCACACCTGTATTATCGGATACGAGGTGCAAAACTTTAGAGTTTCTTTATTTTTTAGTTGCTGCCTTTTTTTCTTCCGGTGCCTTCCATACAGGAACCTTCCAGATGTCACGATTGTACTCTGCGATGGTTCTGTCGGATGAGAAGAAGCCTGCGTTTGCGATGTTTACGAGCATCATCTTCTTCCACTTATCACGATCTTCGTAATCTGCAAAGATCTTGTCCTTTGCCTTGATGTAATCCTCAAGATCAAGGAGTGTCATGAACCAGTCTTTATTCAAGAGTTCCTTATAGAGACGCTCCAGGTTTTCCTTGTGACCTACCTTCAGGCACTCCGGTCCTACGATGAAGTCTACTGCTTCCTTGATGACCTTTGACTTCTTGTAGTAATCCTTTGATACATAATCAGCCTTCTCGTAATGCTTGATGACTGTATCGGAATCTACGCCAAAGATGTAGATATTGTCATCACCAACGAGCTGGTGAATCTCTACATTTGCTCCGTCATCTGTTCCGAGAGTTATAGCTCCGTTAAGCATAAACTTCATATTTGAAGTTCCGGATGCTTCCTTGGATGCCAGAGAGATCTGCTCTGAAACATCACATGCAGGTATGAGCTTCTCTGCATAGTCTACGTTATAGTTTGTGACCATAACGACCTTCAGGTACGGGCTTACCTTCGGATCATTGTTGATGATCTTCTGCAGAACGAGGAGCAGATGGATGATATCCTTTGCGATCACATATGCCGGTGCAGCCTTGGCTCCAAAGATGCAGGTGATCGGTCTCTTCGGGATCTTTCCTCCCTTGATCTCCAGATATTTATGGATGATGTAGAGCGCATTCATCTGCTGTCTCTTATACTCATGGAGTCTCTTTACCTGGATGTCAAAAATGGAGTTCTCGTCAAGTTCTACGCCTTCGCGTTCCTTTATAGCCTTTACGAGCTCTTTCTTCTTTCCTGCCTTGATGGAAAGGATCTCATTAAGAGCTTCTTCATTATCCTTGAACTCAAGGAGCTTCTTCAGTTCATCGGCATCTTTTCTGTATCCTGTACCGATCCACTTATCAAGGAATGCTGCCAGAGGACGGTCGCACTCAAGAAGCCAGCGGCGGAAAGTGATGCCGTTTGTCTTGTTGTTGAACTTTTCAGGATAAAGCTTGTAGAAGCAGTTAAGCTCTGTGTTCTTAAGGATATCTGTATGGATGGCAGCAACACCGTTTACGGAATATCCGTAGTGGATATCGATGTGAGCCATGTGTACTCTCTTATCATCATCGATGATCCATACCTTGGGATCCTTGTACTGCTTCTTTATGCGGTTAGCAAGCTCCTTGATGATAGGTACTAGTACCGGAACCACTTTCTCAAGGTAAGGAAGCGGCCACTTCTCAAGTGCTTCTGCAAGGATAGTGTGGTTTGTATATGCGCAGGTCTTACTTACTACTGCAATAGCATCATCCATGGTAAATTCTTCTTCCTGTGTAAGGATTCGGATGAGCTCCGGGATTACCATTGTCGGATGTGTGTCATTTATCTGGATAGCTACATGCTTATCCATCTCATGGAGATCAAAGCCCTTTTCCTTAAGTTCCTGAATGATGAGCTGTGCTCCGTTTGATACCATGAAGTACTGCTGGTAGATTCGGAGAAGGTTTCCTGCTTCATCAGAATCATCCGGATACAGGAAAAGTGTCAGGTTCTTTTCGATCTCAGTCTTATCGAAGTCGATGCCCTTCTTTACGATAGACTCGTCTACTGTCTCTACGTCAAAGAGATGCAGTTTATTGATGCCGCCCTCATAACCTGTTACGTCGATGTCATACATTCTGGACTGAACTGTTCTGTCACCAAACTTTACAGGGAATGATACGTCTGTCTTCTGAAGCCAGGATTCCTTTTCGATCCAGGTGTCCTTCTCTGCGTTCTGCAGGTAGTCCTTGAATACCTGATGGAAAAGTCCATAGTGATAGTTAAGACCGATACCTGCGCCCGGGATACCAAGAGTTGCGATGGAATCCATGAAGCAGGCTGCAAGACGTCCCAGTCCGCCGTTTCCGAGTGACGGCTCCGGCTCTTCCTCTTCGATCTCTGTTAAGGACTTTCCGTTTTCCTTGAGGATCGCTTCCACCTCATCGTAAGCACCTACATTTATAAGGTTATTGGATAAGAGCTTACCGATAAGGAACTCAGCGGAGATGTAATAGATTTTTCTGTCTCCGTCGATCTGAGGTCTCTCTTCCATCAGATCCTTTGTGAGCTGCATAACTACGTGGTACAGTTCTGCAGTCGTACACTGCTTGATGGGGCGACCATAGAGTTTTCGAGCGAGCTTGTCAAAATGTTCTGCGATAACCATAGATTAGATCCTCCTTGTTGACGTTGAAATTATTGAAAATTTCCTCTTTATGGGATTATTTACACTTGAAAAGTTACTTTCGTTTGTCGACTTCACCAAGCTAACATAGGAAAACGTTTTCCGCAATACATTTCCAAAAATAAATCGAAAACTGTGTATTTCTACTATCAGAAGGTCCATTTTTTTGTTGATTTTTTTTATCGTATGATGTCCAGATATTCCATCCGCACCAAAGTGTGAGGCACTACTACCTTTTGACCGCTTTCTCCCTCCATGAGGCGCTTTACTTCCAAAACTGCCGTACGCGCTATCTGATAAAAGTCCTGCTGCACTGTGTTCATCTGCTTTCCGACATATCCCATGAGCGTGATGCCGTCAAAGCCGCATACAGGATGGAAAACATCCATTTCCCTCAGTGCATTCATCGCGCCT
>CAMVTN010000033.1 GCA_947170415.1 uncultured Lachnospiraceae bacterium
TCCCGATGGTCGTTCATATCGTACTTTTCCTCATATGGGGGACATTGATGTACAGACTGTGGACATGGCTTGACAGGGTTACTTCAAAGAAAAAGTAAAAAGGAGATAGAAAAATGAAAATCACGGTTGGTGGAGAAAAGAAAGACGTTACGGATGATATCACTGTAGCTGCTCTCATAGAGCAGGAGCAGGTTGAGACACCTCAGTATGTGACAGTATCCGTAAATGAGGAATTTATCAAGTCCGGAACTTTTGAAACACATGTATTAAAGGAAGGTGATGAGATAGAGTTCCTTTACTTCATGGGAGGCGGTGCATACTAATGGCATTTACAAATGAACAGCTGGAGCGCTATTCAAGACACATCATCCTGAAGGAAATCGGTGTAAAGGGTCAGAAGAAGCTCCTAAATGCAAAAGTACTCATAATAGGCGCGGGAGGACTCGGAGCACCGGCAGCATTGTACCTTGCGGCAGCGGGAGTAGGAACTATCGGTATCGCGGATGCGGATGTAGTCGATCTCTCAAATCTTCAGAGACAGGTCATTCATACGACAAATGACATCGGAAAGAGAAAGGTTGAATCTGCGGCAGAGACCATGCGGGCAATAAATCCCGATGTAACGGTAAATACTTATTATGATTTTGTGACCAGCGAAAACATTCTGGATCTTATCAAGGATTACGATTTCGTAATAGACGGTACAGATAATTTCCCTGCGAAGTTCCTCATAAACGATGCCTGCGTAATGGCAAAGAAACCTTTTTCACATGCAGGGATCATAAGATTTAAGGGACAGCTCACAACGATCCTGCCGGGAGAAGGACCTTGTTACAGATGTATTTTCAAGAATCCGCCGCCGAAGGATGCGGTCCCGACCTGTAAACAGGCAGGAGTTATCGGTGCCATGGGCGGTGTTATCGGTTCACTTCAGGCGATGGAAGCAGTGAAGTATATCACAGGCGTAGGAGAGCTTCTTTCCGGATATCTTTTGACATATGATGCGCTGAAGATGGAATTTCATAAGATCAAGCTTCCGGCACGAGGAAATGGATGCGCGGTATGCTCTGATACACCGACTATTACAGAACTTATTGATTACGAGCAGCCGACGTGCGAATTAAAAAATGCTTAAAAAACGTATCGCAGCGAATCAGAGGGGAGTATTAATCAATGAAAATAACGATCAGAAAATCTGATTTTGACAGAATATATGAACATGCTCTTAAAGAGAGACCTGATGAAGCGTGCGGACTGGTAGCGGGGATAGATAGAGAGGACGGAGTCAGAGAGATCAGGAAAGTTTATTTGTTGACAAATATCGATCACACAAATGAGCATTTTTCCATAGATCCGAAAGAGCATCTGAAGGCGGTCAAGGACATGAGAGCCGAGGGACTAAAACCACTCGGAAACTGGCATTCTCATCCTGAGACACCTTCCAGACCTTCGGAAGAAGATAAAAGACTTGCGAATGATCCTCATGCAACGTATTTTATACTGTCACTTGCAGAAAAGGATAATCCGGTGCTGAATGCCTTTCATGTGGAAGGAGAACAGGAAAGCAGGAATGTCAGGAAAGAAGAATTACTGATTTTAGGGGAGGAAGACTAATGGCTGAAACAGAGATCAAAGTAGATGACAAGATCGATATCACTGATGTGGTATGCCCGGTAACATTTGTAAAAACAAAAGTGGCTCTGGAAGAGATCGACGATGGTCAGATCCTGCAGGTGCATTTAAATGACGGTGAACCTGTCCAGAATGTACCGAGAAGTGTAAAGGATGAAGGTCATCAGATACTGAAGCTCACGGATAACGAAGACGGTACCTATGAGTTGTTTATTAAAAAGGTAGGAGACTGAAAATGGCAACAGATTACGCAACCCTTAAAAAAGGCGGTTTCATGAGACAGAAGCAAAAGAATCACTTTTCGCTCCGTCTGGCTGTCGTAGGAGGACAGATAAGCACAGAACAGTTAGTGGCTGTAACTGAAGTGGCGCAGAAGTATGGTCACGGATATGTGCATCTGACAAGTAGACAGGGAATCGAGATCCCGTTTATTAAGCTTGAGGATATAGACGAAGTAAAAGAAGCGCTCGCTAAAGGCGGTGCTGTTCCGGGTGTTTGCGGTCCCAGAGTCAGAACCATCACAGCGTGCCAGGGATCTGCTGTCTGCCCCAATGGCTGCATAGAAACAGAGGAACTTGCCAAAGAACTGAATGACAGATATTTTGGTCTGGAATTGCCGCATAAATTTAAATTTGGTGTTACAGGATGCCAGAATAACTGCCTGAAAGCTGAGGAAAATGATCTCGGCATAAAGGGTGGCGTAAGAGTTGAATGGATAAAGGATAAGTGCATTTCCTGCGGACTCTGCGAAAAGATCTGCAGAGAGAAGGCTATATCCATAAAAGACGGAGTAGTTTCGATAAATCGCGATAAATGTAATTATTGCGGCAGATGCGCGCTTGGGTGCCCGACAGATGCCTATGATACTACACAGGGATATATGCTGAGTTTTGGTGGACTTTTTGGAAATACTATAAATAAAGGAACAGCGATCGTTCCGTTTATAGAAGATAAGAAGACACTTTTCGCTGTATGCGATGCAGCTCTCAATTTCTTCAGGGAAAATGCAAATCCTAGTGAAAGATTCAAGTTTACTATAGACCGGGTAGGCAGAGATAAGCTTGATGAAGCTATATGGAAAGCATACGAAGGAAGGTAAAAAGCAGATTTTTTGTAACAGTTCACACGTAAACGGAGCACTACGCTGCGGAGTTTACGACCAAGAAAGATGAAAAGCCATTGGATTTTGCCCATCGCCGGAGGCGATTTAATTGGCAAAATCCGTTACGTGAGCGAGCTGGAAGCGAGTGAACAGTAACGATTTTTTTGCGGAATACACTTAGACGGCAGGACAGATAACGTTCAGGTTATCTGCTCTGTCGATTTTTTACGTAAAAAGCGTTATAATACCTGTCATCGTTTTGAGTTTGAAAGGAACCGTATATGGACCGCAGGATATATATGGACAATGCCGCTACTACGCGGGTTTTGCCTGAAGTATTTAAAGAAATAAAGCTATATCTCACGGAAGAATTCTGGAATCCGTCGAGCACCTATGAGAGCGCAGGAAAAACTGCGAGAAAGATCGCAGAAGCGAGGGAAAAGATCGCCGGAGCTATAGGGGCAAAGGGAAAAGAAATATATTTTACTTCCGGCGGAAGCGAATCCGATAACTGGGCCATCAAGGGAGTGGCTGACGCACTTCGGAGCAAGGGAGATCACATTATCACTACTGCGATTGAGCATCATGCAGTACTCCATACCTGTGAATATTTGGAACAGCACGGTTTTGAAGTGACATATCTGCCGGTGGATAAAAAAGGTTTTATAGATATAAAAGAATTGGAAGCGGCTATCAGACCGACAACCGTGCTTATATCCGTAATGTTTGCAAATAATGAGATAGGTACTTTGGAACCGGTTTCGGAGATAGGTGAGATCGCACACAGACACGGAATACTTTTTCATACAGATGCGGTGCAGGCATTCGGTCATATGCCGATAAATGTTTCAGAGATGAATATAGATCTGTTGTCTGCCAGTGCTCATAAGATCAATGGTCCTAAGGGTGTCGGTTTTTTGTACATAAGGTCAGGAGTAAAGATCACAAATCTGATCCATGGAGGGGCACAGGAAAAAGGACGCAGAGCAGGTACTACAAACACGGCAGGTATCATAGGTTTTGGCAAAGCCGCGGAGATCGCTCTTTCAAGGATGGAGCAGAGAAAAGAGTATGAGAGCAGCTTAAGGAACAGGCTTATAGACAGAGTCCTGACTGAGATCCCATATACGACCTTAAATGGAGATACAGAAAAACGTCTATCAAACAATGCAAATTTTTGCTTTAAATTTGTTGATGGAGAGTCGTTATTGATACTGTTAGATCAGAAAGGAATCTGTGCATCATCGGGTTCAGCATGTGCGTCAGGTTCCATAGATCCGTCCCATGTATTGCTGGCATTAGGACTTTCCTATGAAACAGCGCACGGTTCACTCAGACTCACAATATCGGAAGACACAACAGAAGACGATATCGATTATGTGGTGGATTCTCTAAAAGAATCAGTAGAGCGGTTACGAAAAGTATCGCCGTTGTACAAAAAAATGATGGAAGAATAAAAGGAGATCAGATGGCAAAGGTAGTAGTAGGAATGTCAGGCGGTGTAGATAGTGCAGTAACGGCATACCTATTAAAAAAGGCAGGACACGAGGTCATAGGAGTAACTCTCCGCACATGGGTTTCCGAAGACGGAGACGAGGGAAGATGCTGTGATATAGACGATGCAAGAAGTGCGTCCTGGAAGATAGGTATCCCATATCATTCGCTGAACTGTCTTGCGGAATTTAAGAAAGAAGTCACGGATCCATTTGTAGAAGATTATATAAAGGGCCTTACTCCAAATCCATGCGTCATATGCAACAGGACCGTTAAATGGGAAAAAATGTGTTACATGGCAGAGGTGCTGGAAGCAGACTACGTGGCAACGGGTCATTATGCGACCATAATAAAACTTCCAAACGGCAGGTATACAGTAAAAAAGGCTGTTCATGCAGAAAAAGATCAGACATATATGCTCTACAGGCTTACTCAGGAGCAGCTCGCAAAGACCATGATGCCCCTTGGTGAGTATGCGAAAAGTGATGTGAGAAAGATCGCGGAAGAAGCAGGAATACCTGTTGCCGCAAAAAAGGATTCACAGGAGATCTGTTTTGTGCCTGATGGAAACTATGCGGATTATATAAATGAAAACTGCGAGGGAGAGATTCCGCCTGAAGGAAACTTCGTAGATGAAGATGGAAATATCCTCGGAAAGCATAAAGGTATCATTCACTATACAGTAGGTCAGAGAAAAGGACTTGGTATAGCCTTGGGATACCCTGCATTTGTAAAAAAGATATGCGCTGATACAAATGAAGTAGTTATCGCCAAAAATGAAGCACTCTTTAGTAGAGAGATAATGTGTCGAGACCTCAATTTCATGAGTATCCCTGATCTGAAAACAGGAGAAAAGGTCCGCGCGGCAGTAAAGATACGTTATCACCATGCAGGAACAGCTGCGGAAATAGAAATGCTGGATGAAGACAAGGTAAAGATAACATTTGATGAACCGGTAAGAGCAGCTGCCCCCGGCCAGTCAGCCGTTTTCTACGATGAAAACGACTGCGTAGTCGGCGGTGGGATCATTTGTTAACTAACTGAATGTCCATATCTGTTTCACCGGAAATGCCCGGTACAGATGCTTTGTTAGTATACTGCCAGAAAGAAAAGTGGTAGGGCGTCTGAGGCAGCGGCTCATAGTCCGCGTACCAGATAGGATAATCTGTTAATTCGGAAAGATTCAGCTCAAAGGCCTCCCAAAGCATATTGGAGTAGATCATTGGTTGATAACCGGCCTCAGAAATCTTTTCACAAAAAACTTTAGTGTTGGCGGTGAACTGCTCACCGCTGACATTATCTGTGCGGGCTTCATCATCAAGAATACTTTCGGGGTCGTAGGTCACAGGAAGCTCCAGAGTTTCTCCGTTAAGCAGACTTAGGACGAGATCAGCTTCCTCTGCGGCCTCATCTTCATTTATAGCCTGTGAAAAAAAGTAAACACCCACATCAAGTCCGGCATCATGAGCTCCCTTTATATATTCGGAAAACTTGCTGTCGGCTTTTATTTTTCCCTCTTTACCATATCCGCGAAAACCAATTCTAAGTATTGCAAATTCAATGCCGGAATTTTTAACGGCGTTCCAGTCGATATTACCTTGATGATAGGAAACATCCACACCGAGTCGGCTCTTGTAAGTATCATCTTCGTAAGTCAGGTGATCACCATCACGATTAAAAGCAGAAAGGTCATAGTTGTGTTTCGGAACATCCGGAAGTATCTCTGTTTCATAGCTTTCGCCAAAAACATCGACGAAATGCAGGATCTCGGGTTCTGAATCCGGAGTTTCATTTTTCGGCGAAAACTCAGTAGATGCAGCGGAACTGCCTTCATCAGTATTGCCCTCGTTATCTCCGTTTTCAGAAAATACTGCATCAGAGGAAGACTCCTCTGATGCAGCAATACAGCCTGTAAGTGATAAAATAGCTGCACAAAAAATTGCTGTTAATTTATAAAACTTCAATATCAGTCCTCCCCTGTTACGTAGTCACTGAAAGAGCGGCAGCTCTTTTTACTCTCGCTGAAGCTGCAGAGACGATAGAGACATTCTGTATAATAGCCTTTTTCGTCTTTATCAGTGGAATCTGTGTAGTCAGGCATTGTGACACGCATCTGATATACATAATCATCGGTAACGGTAGTAAGGAGATATACTATTCCATCGTGAGCATAATCCGTGTATCCGCTGGTTATGTATCTGGCGCTGTCGTCTTTAACGCTGTCAAGTATAGGAGAGGCATCATAAAGTGTGTCTTTCTCAGTCTCAACAACATAATCCAGAGCGTCTTTCAATGATAGTGAATCATTTCTTCGTGTTACGGAAAAAACCAGTTCCGACATATCTGTTCCGGTGAAATATACGCTCTCGATATTTTTGCCATAATCATTCTCGAAACTGTCTGTATTCACATATGCATAATAGTAAAGTGACGTAGGATAAGAGAAAGCAAAATGCTTTACATTATTTGAAGATGTATATCTGTGGAACAGATCGGGGTCGAGAACTGTGCTGTAGTCTGAACCGTCAGCATAGTAATCAAGACCAAATTCATCAGTAACGTCATAGCGTTCGTCTTCGTGATGATGTGGTGCTTCTGTAGCATAATGATCATCATAGTCGTGGTCATTATGGTCGTGATCATCATCGAAATAATCCTTGGAAAATTCGGAAGAGTCAGTCGCGACGGATGCAGCGGCATAACTATCAGAAGCTTCACTGCTGATTTCGGTGGATGCCTCAGACGTGCTTTCGGTATCTTTGTCCCTGTCTTCATCGTCGTCATCATCTTCATCATCGTCATCTAAAGATCTGTAGGTGTGTCCTGAATCGGATATGTAGTTAGTGTAGACATACCATCCGCCAAAAGCGATACCGCCAAGGAGCAGCAGTATTATCAGGATCAGGATAAAGATCAGAAGCCCGTGTCCACCTTTTTTAGGGGGCTTACCGGATGATGCAGCATTTTTTTGAATATCGGTACCGGCAGGTACCGGAGAAACATTGGGTGAACCGGCAGGAACCTTAGATACAGGAGTCCCGCACTTGGTGCAAAATTGGTTGCCGGGACGTATCTCAGCCCCGCATTTTTTACAAAAACTCATAAGCAAATTCCCTCCCATGAAATGCTTTGTTTACGTGCCAATTGTAATGATTATAGCACTGATGACGCGTTCGTGTTATCATGTAAAAAATGATGTAAGGGTCAAAATTCTTTTGCTCCTGTCATTATAAAATACGTTCTATAGGGGGATGCCATGGAGACTATCTATCAGAATGCAGAACTAATATTACGGTATGTAGTAGAGTTTTCGACATTGGGGTTAGAACTGTTCGGAATCTGCATACTGGTCTACACAGCGCTTAAGTGTTTTTTCAGATGGATGAAAAAAGATAATGCGATACGTCTTGATCTGGCAGAAGGTATTGCGCTGGCATTGGAATTTAAGCTTGGCGGAGAGGTACTTCGTACTGTAATAATACGTGATTGGGCAGAGCTTGGAATCCTTGGTGCGATCATAGCATTGAGAGCGGCCCTCACACTTCTCATACATTGGGAAATCAAGAATGAAGAAAAGAGATGCAAGGAGTAAGGTAATTGGCAATACAGGTAACAGCATATGGCTGTGATGAAAAGATCCTCGATGACGAAAAAGAGGTAAAAGCGATAGCCAAAAAAGCGATCGGATCCATAGGCGCGGAGATCGTGGAAGAGTGTGTACATAAATTTCAACCTATAGGTATCACATACTTTGCGGTGATCAGTACATCACATTTTTCCATCCATACGTGGCCGGAATATGGTTACGCGGCTATAGACATTTTTTCGTGCAGAGAATTTGTAGTAAATGAATTAACAGAAGAGCTAAAAAAAGCTTTCAGAGCGCAAAGCGTCGAGATAAATCGTATAGAGCGCAAAGTAGAAAAAAGGTGAAGGAGCAAAAAGGAGAGTAGAATGCTAAGCACAATTTTGGAACTGGTAGTATATGTAATAGTAGGACTGGTGATCATGATGGCAGGTTATGCGGTGATAGATCTCGTGCATCCCGCAGATTTTCCAAAAGAGATCGCAGAAGGAAATAAGGCGATCGGCTGGGTTTCCGCAGGAATCTATATCGGCCTCGGACTTGTCATACGCGCATCCGTTATGACGATCACAATGGTGGAAAGAGAACTGGCGCTTCTCACAGGCATAGTTGATACGCTTATCTATTCAGTACTCGGCATTGTATTTTTTATGATCGCGTATTTCCTTGTAGATCTCGTAAATCGCAGATTTAATTTTAATGTAGAGATCGGTAAAAAGAATGAAGCTGCCGGCATCATGGTATTTGGTATCTTCGTTGGTATTGCACTTATAATCAGCGGAGTTATTCAGTAATGTCAGGTAAATACAGAGTTTTAATGCTGACTACATTGATCATATCAGGCTGTTCCATGTGCTATGAGCTGATAATCAGTGCAGTCAGTTCTTATCTTCTCGGAAACAGCACCATGCAGTACTCCACAACGATCGGTTTCTACATGTGTGCATTGGGATTTGGATCATATATTTCCAGATTCTTCGGGAAAAAATTATTTAATATCTTTGTCTGCATAGAAATAGGCATCGGAATAGTCGGAGGCTTAAGTTCACTGATCCTCTTCCTCGCAAATATCTATGTAGAATCCTATGCAGTGGTGATGTATCTGATAACCATAATGATAGGTACACTCGCCGGTGCGGAAATTCCCATTCTAACGCGGATAATAGAAGCAGATGAACAAAATCTGAAGATGACGCTTTCATCCATATTCAGTTTTGACTATATCGGAGGACTTGTGGGATCGGTCGCATTTCCTCTGATACTGCTGCCAAAGCTTGGATACTTTGCGACGTCATTTCTTTGTGGTCTGCTAAATATCATATGCGCCGGGATCATTCTTTTCCGCTTTTCAGACAGAGTAGATGGAGAAAAGGTCTATAAGTCCGTAGTAGCCGGTCTGATTCTCCTGATGATAGGCGGAATGATATTTGCAGATAATATTTCAAGTTCCATCGAGGGCGGACTGTATAGAGATAAGATAATACTCATGGAGCAGACACCCTATCAGAAGATCGTCATGACGCGGCATAAAGATGACACAAGGCTTTATATAGACGGTAACTGTCAGTTTTCCACGTCAGATGAATACAGGTATCACGAGGCACTCGTGCATGTGCCTATGAGTAAAGTAGAAAAAAAGGAAAATGTGCTGATACTGGGAGGCGGTGATGGCCTCGCAGTGAGAGAAGTACTGAAGTATCCTACGGTCAAGTCTATCGATCTTGTAGATCTGGACAAGGAAATGATACGTATCTGCAGTACGAAAAAGAATATTACTGATATAAATCAGAACAGCCTTTTAAGCGAAAAGCTTCATACACATGTAGAAGACGCTTATGAATACCTGGAAAATAATACATTAGTTTATGACCTTATTATAGTAGACCTTCCGGATCCAAATTCGGAATCATTAAACAAGCTCTATTCAAATGTATTTTACAGACTGTGCAAAAGTGCTCTTTCTGATAAGGGAGTAATGGTAGTACAGTCCACATCGCCCTACTATGCGAAAGATGCGTTTTGGTGCATAAATAAGACTATAGAGAGCGAAGGACTGAATGTGAGACCGTATCACCTGGAAGTACCGGCATTCGGTGACTGGGGATTTAATATGGCATCAAGAGGCCCGCTTGACGGAGATTTCAAGATAGAAGTGGAAACAAAATATCTTACGGATGAAAATATCACGAGCCTCTTTGCATTTGGTAAGGATGAGATGTCAGAAAATATCGAGATCAACAGACTTACAAAGCCTGTCCTCATGCAGTATTACAATACAGCAGTAGAAAACTGGAACTGATACGGTGACACGTCACTTCGTAAGTTCCCAGAAAGCAACAGCGCTGGCTGCGGCTACATTTAGTGAATCAACCTCGTGAGACATGGGGATGATCACGGTGTAGTCGCAGGCAGAAATAGTATCATCACAAAGCCCGTTTCCTTCATTTCCAAGAAGGATAGCGAGCTTTTTTTCTTGTTTAAGCTGCGGATCATCGAGATGCAGAGAATCCTCGCGGAGAGCAAGCGCTACGGAAGCAAAACCGTTCGTTCGGAGCTCATCAAGGAAGGTCACTGACCATGGTTCGGTCTGTTTCTTAGGTACAGTGATCCTGCTCCAGGGCAGCAGAAAGACATTTCCCATGCTGACACGGATGGCACGGCGAGTCAGAGGGTCGCAGCATCCGGGAGACAGGAGAACAGCGTCGATATTGAGTGCGGCAGCGGAACGGAAGATAGCACCGATATTTGTAGGGTTAACAACATTCTCTAAAATAGCGATACGGCGCGCATCCCGTATAAGATCCATAGGGTCAGGAAGAACGGGTCGCATCATGGCGCAGAGCATGCCTCGTGTCAGATGAAAACCTGTGATGTCCTTAAGTATAGTTTCAGCGGCTGTGAAAACAGGAACAAGATCATCAGAGCTGCCGAGACGCTTAAGAATATCAGATTCCTCACGCTGCTCAGTCCGGCTCTCGTCCATAAGGACAGACAGAGGGCGGCAGCCAAAATCCAGTGCGCGTTCGATGACCTTAGGACTCTCTGCGATAAAAATGCCGCCTTTAGGTTCAAAAAAGTGCTGGAGCTGAGCTTCATTAAGCTCCGTATATGGAAGCAGCTCCTCTATATCAAGTCTGTTAACAGGTCTAAATTCAATCATAAAAATCCTCTGAAATCCGAAAATTTAACATGTATCTTAGTGTGAACAATACAAGTATATGCTATCATATTTAAGGCGACTTAAACGTATAAATTTGGCATGGAATAGCCAAAAGAAAATGAAAAGAGGTATCGATATGACATTTGAAGAAATGACAGCCGCAAGATTCTCTGTAAAGAAGTTCAGTGACAAAGCAGTCGAAGCAGACAAGCTGCAGAAGGTACTTGAAGTTGCAGGAAAAGCACCGACAGCAAGAAATGCACAGTGTATCAGAATCTATGTATTAAAGTCAGAGGATGCCATGAATAAGGCAAAGGAGCTCACTCCCTGCGTGTATGGTGCACCTGTATGCCTGATGCTTTCTTATGACATAAAGGAAGCATATCCGTATCCGGAAGAGGATGGTATAAATTCCGGTGCGGAAGATTGTGCTATCGTAGCTACACATATCATGTACGAAGCGCTTGAGCAGGGGCTCAGCACCTGCTGGGTAAACAGAGTATCCGTATCAAAGGCAAAGGAAGTATTTAATCTCCCGGAAGATGAGCATGTGGTACTCTTTATGCCTATAGGATATGCAGCAGAGGGTTTTGAGCCACTGCCGAACCACACTCAGAAAAAGCCGTTAAGTGAGATTGTCAGAGAATTATAAGGAATACAAATGTCAGCAACAATAAAAGATATAAAAGAAGAAACAGGGCTATCGCTTGCAACCATATCAAAGTATCTGAATGGGGGTAATGTCCTGCCGGAAAACCGACAGAAGATAGAGGCGGCTATAAAGAAGCTTCATTATGAAGTAAATGAAATTGCCAGAGGTCTGGTCACAAACAGCACCAGGACCATCGGTGTCAGCGTATTTGAGATAGCAGATATATTTAACGGAGTGCTGATCCACCATATCGGACGCGAACTTAGCAAATTCGGATATGGAATGATGGTCGTAGATGCTGCGAATGATCCGGAAAAAGAAGCATCAAATATCCGCTTCCTTGTGAATAAAAAGGTAGACGGTATCATCATGGTTCCGGGTTCAATGGATTCCTCGGTAATGGACGATGCAGTGAAAGCCGATATTCCGATCGTTCTTATCGACGGAAAGTACAGAGACAAGACCTTTGACAGCGTGACGATCAATAATAGGGAAGCGGCAGCCTCGATCGTTGATTACCTGATGCGCCGCGGACATGAAAAGATCGCTTTTATCGGTTCAGATGCTTCATATACAGCAAATGAGCGATTAAAGGGATATCGTGAAGCAATGGATGATGAAGGACTGGATCTTCGGGATGAATATCAATTTGTCGGAGAGCTTAGTACGGAATACGGCTACAAGGCAATGAATGAGCTTATGCAGCTTGAAGACCGTCCTACAGCAGTGATATCAGCAAATTATGAGCTTAATCTGGGTGTAGTAATGGCTATGAATGAATCCCAGATAAGTTATCCGGAAGAAATCTCAGTTGTGGGATTTGACAACCTTATACTGTCTCAGGTATTGAGCACAAGTCTCACGGTTGTAGAGCAGCCTATGGAACGCTTTGGAGTAAAGGGCGTGGAGATCCTTATGAAGCGTATACGGGAAAAGAAGAAAGAAAATCCGGATGCAGAAAAAGAGTATATCAATATAATCCTAAATACGCATCTGATAGAAGGAGGTTCGGTAAAAGACCTTTGTAAAGAAAAATAGGATAAAAAGCACGCGTTATTGTACGAGATTTCATGAAGCGGGATGAAAAAAATTTCTTGCATAATGTATACAATTCAAATATAATACCCTTTAGCTGATGACTCGTAACAATGAAATTGCTTGAAAAAAACCGCATCTGCGGTAGGTGATGTGCGAATATGTACTTGAATGAACTTGAAGAAAATTCAGAAGTAATGATCCGCGCTAGTGACGGAGAGAGACAGGTAGATCTTTATTCGAATGTAATACGTACCGGCGTGACAAAGTCGGGCAGGATTTATGCCATGGTAACGGCAGCGGAGTGGTACAACAAGATAGTGAACATGAACTGTCCCAATAAGACTTTTACGATCTATCTTCATAGGGATAAAGAAGAAAAATGTATTACGTGGCCAAATGTAACGCTTGTTTACATGAGAAAGCCGGAAAAAATGTATGTTATCATTTCCATGTCTGAAAGCATACTTACTACAAGGCGCGGTGCTTTTCGTGTTCCTGTGTACAGTCCATGTACCGTAACATCTGAAATTTTTTCCGGTGAAGAAAAAATAACAGGCCGTATGAGAGATATCTCAGCAACAGGTATAGCTTTTACACTTCCTAAGACTGAAGAATGGAATCAGGAAAAAGCAGATGGTGCAAAGTTCACTATTGTTTTTAAAGATGATGAGAACGGAGAGACCTTCAAGGTCAGAGGTGTATGTGTCAGAACAGTAGACAATGACACAGGCGATGTGCTTCTTGGATGCAGGCTCACGCGTTCATCTACAATGGTATCCGGTTATATAAACAGGAAACAGGCACATAGATTAAAAATATACGGATAAATATAAAAAAGATGGTAGCTGTTCAGAACTATTTCGAATCTGACAGTTACCATCTTTTTTGTGTAATTACAATTGCTATTAATCAGATATAGGATCAACACCGGCTTCGGGCAGCTTTGCTATAGACAGAGCTTCTATATAATAAAAAGGAATGATGGATTCGTCGCTCATGACGGCATGGCCTTCACGGAGGATTCCCTTTACGGAGATCCAGGTTTCGCCGGGGATAAAAGATCTTGTGTCTTCGTCTGTCTGAAACTCAAAGTCGACATAACCTCCTGTGCAGTAGGGACAGGAAGGACCATTGCGGCCGACAAACTTGTATCCCTCACCAAAGTCCAGATACATTCCCTCGATCTCAACTATTTTTCCATCGTAATTGTCGAAGTTAATGTACCAGTCATTGATCTGAGTCATGTAGTGCTTGTCTCCAACAGTGATATCGGGCGAAGCATCAGCGAAATTCTTTTTATCATCCGGAATATCGTACGGATATTCGTTATACGAAATGGTCGGTACATCGGGAGTCACCGCAGATGCCGCATCTGCGAGAGACTGCATGAGAGAAGGATCATTCGTGGAATCATCGGTAGGATCCGTACCGGAGTTATCGTTTACATAAGATTCGTCTGAGTTAGTAGTCAGCTCACCTTGAGCTTTGGAACCTGCGCTTTTATGATCCGCAGTTTTAGGGTTACATCCTGCAAATGAAAAGCTGATAAATAGACAGACTATAATAAAATAAAAAACTGATTTCTTCATGTCGATAATCAATCCTTTCTTTACCGATCAGCGTTCTCTGATCTTTTCTATGGCTAAGAATAAGAAAAATACGACTATATCGGTCACGACTATGCTGGCACCCGTAGGTATCGAATAAAGATAGGAGAGTATCAGACCTATGGAGAAACATGTCACGGCAAGTACGGCTGACACGATCACCGTGCTTAGGAAACGTCGGCAGACACGCATCGCGGTCAGAGAGGGGAAAACGATCAGGCTGGAGATTAGCAGGGTTCCCATCATTCTCATGCCGAGTACTATTGTAACGGCAGTGAGGACTGCGATGATCATGTTGTAGGTCTGAGCACGTGTACCGGTTGCTGCGGCAAAGGTTTCATCAAAAGTCACGGCAAATATCCTGTTGTAGAAAAGGATATACAGGATCAAAACCACTATGCTCAATATAACTGAGATATGGAGATCGCTCTTACTCATGGCAAGGATACTGCCAAACATATAGTTGCAGACATCCGTATTCATCCCTGTTGTGAGAGAAATAGTCATGACACCGATTGCCAGTGCGCCGCTTAAGAGGAGAGCGGTAGCAGCATCTCCGCGTATACGTGAGCTTTCACGTATCTGGAGGAGCAGAAATGCCGCTATCACGCAGACCGGGATCGATAACCAGAGTGGAGAGATGCCGAGTGGATAAGCGATAGCAAGAGCTGCAAAACCAACATGAGACAAGCCGTCACCTATCATGGAGTAGCGTTTCAGAACCAGACTGCTTCCGAGGAGAGAAGCGCAGAGCGAAACCAGTATCCCGACAATAAAAGCCCGAACCAGAAATGGATAGGATATCATTTCAAAAAGTGTACTCATGACGCTGCACCTCCGAGGAAAGCACGACCTATGGGATCATTTATATATCTCACGGTAGGACCGCAGAATTTCTGACCGTTTGCCAGATGCAGTATGTGATCTGCTTCGCGAACGGCTCCGTTTACATCATGAGAAACCATGATAATGGTTATATGTTTTTGTTCACGCAGGTCACGGATAACATGATAGAGCTCGCCGGCAATAACCGGATCCAGTCCGGTAACAGGTTCATCAAGGAGCAGGAGTTTCTTTGTAGCGCAAAGTGCCCGGGCAAGGAGTACGCGCTGCTGCTGTCCACCGGACAGGTCACGATAACAGCGGTCGGACAGATCAGTGATGCCGAGGAGATCCATGTTATCACGAGCACGGCGTTTTTCGTCTTTTGAATAAAAAAAGTGCATGCCAAGACTGTTCAGGCATCCGGAGAGAACGACTTCACTCACTGTAGCAGGAAAGTCTTTCTGAGCTTCGGTCTGCTGAGGCAGATAACCTATCTCATTTGGTTTTAGACCGTCGCCATAGGTGATCTTTCCGGAGGAGGGCTTCTTCAGACGAAGGAGCCCTCTTATCAGAGTGCTTTTGCCAGCTCCGTTCTCTCCTATGATGCAGAGATAATCACCGGCATTTACTTCAAAATTCACTCCGGAAACAGCATTTTTTCCACTGTAGGCGAAGCTGACATTTTCACATCTGATGAGACTCATTTAGTTCAGTGCCTCCTTAAGTACTTCTACATTGTGCTTCATAAGGCTCACGTAAGTTACGCCATTTTTGAAATCTTCGTCAGATACATTGTGTACAGCATTCAGGAGCTCACTCTTTGCACCTGTAGCTTCTGCAATGCTGTTGCACATTTCTTCGTTAGAGAGTTCGATGTGGAATACAACGGGGATCTCGTCACTTTTTACTTTGTCGATAAGGAATGCGACAGTCTTTGCTGATGCCTGTGTATCTGTGGAGCATCCGGGGAAAGCCGCATAGTAGGAGAGTCCGTATTCATCACAGAAATAGCGGAAGGGGAAGCGGTCTCCGACAATGATCTCTTTTCTCTTGGAGCTTGATACTACATCCTGGAATTCTTTATCGAGATCAGAAAGTTCTGAGATATAGTCGGAAGCATTTTTCTCATAGGCATCTTTGTTTGCAGGATCGAGAGTTTCAAGAGTTTCTGACATCTTGCGAACGATGGTCATGGCATTTACAGGAGAAGTCCAGACATGTTCGTCAAGTTCGACTTCTTCTTCACCATCTTCAGCGGATTCTTCCTCTTCAGCCTCTTCTTCCATACCTTCTACAAGCTCTTCTGGTACGGTTTCGACAGCATCCATCAGGCGGAAGATATTCATGTGACTCTGATCCATGGATGAAAGTACGTCATTAACCCATTCATCAGAGTCTCCGCCTACATATACAAACATATCGCTGTTCTGAATAGTGATGATATCCTCAGGAGTTGGATCGTAGGTGTGACTTTCCGCACCGGGTTTTAAAAGCATGGTGACATCGGCATTATCCTGCACGATCTGATGGGCAAAGTCGTACTCGGGGAAATTTGTGACTACGATAGATAGCCGGCGGGAGTCAGAGCTCTCGGAAGACTCAGATGTTTCTGCGATAGAGGGTGCAGATGTCTCTGAGGGAGCATTGGTTTCAGCAGAAACTTCTGTATTATTAGCGGTATTTCCGCATGCTGAAATAGATGCTGCCATGAGGACAGCAAGAGTAATAGACAGTATTTTATTTTTCATAATGTAAATAACCTCCAAAATATAAACGTAAAAATGGGCGCAAAAAACAACGGATTGACTATGATCGATCCGGTTGGAGGTTATTTAATTATTAAGTCGTATCTTTTTTTGGATAAGTGTCTGAAGTGCCGGCGTGAATGAAAGACGGAAAGCCGTGATCACGAAAAATGTCGGAATGATCACTGAGAAAAGGATTTCCAAAAGACCGGAACCGAGCTGGTTTATATTCTCAGAGCACTGCTGCATGCATGCGCAGATAGGACAATCCGCACCGGAGCAGTCATGATGCATCTCCGCTGTGAGAAACAGAACAGAGAAAAAGAGTGTCAGGGTCAGAAGAGCGCAAAGAACCAAAGCTGCAAGTTTGTCCCATATGCGGTTTTTTGATGAATAAACAGAAATATCCACGTCTGACCTGACCTTTTTGCATCGTTTATTATGATGACAGGGTCAAAAAAACTATTGACCCTTACATCTTATTATGAGAATCAGTATCAAATTTTAATGCATTAAAGTTTATATGTCAACGGTGGAATCAAGCATATACACCAACATTCATACGTCGTTGGAATTCGATATCTTAAATTCGTGGTAAAGTTTTTCTCGATAGTTCTTATCAGTAGCAACTTTGGCGATATCATCATTGCGTCCGGCATTTATAAGAGCATCAATAAGCCGAGCCAGCTTGTCCTCGCCTTCCTGGTGTCCAACCACGCGTCCCTCTGCATGTCCTTACAGCGCGTCCCTCCGCACGACCTTCAGCGCGTCCCTCTGCACGACCTTCTGCTCGTCCGACC
This sequence comes from uncultured Lachnospiraceae bacterium, assembly GCA_947170415.1. GTDB lineage: Bacteria > Bacillota > Clostridia > Lachnospirales > Lachnospiraceae > NK4A144. The sequence goes on from CAMVTN010000033.1 coordinate 17,642, forward strand.
ACACGACCTTCTTCACGTTCTTCCTGGCGCCATTCTTCTACAGCCTTACACACGTCAACCACCTCCTGGTTCTCCGGTATCGTTAAATTTAGATTGGTAAATGTATTGATCGCAATTGCAGAATCCCTGTCAATATTGCGAAAAGCTTTGTCGTTGCTTAATAGATCTTTTAAACGATTTTTATCATTGCCAATTCGTACGATTTTCAATACGTGTTTTACATCTGTCATAAACACGTTAAGATCATGGATTTCTTCCGGAACCACGAGGTTCATCTCATTGCTTCAATTCACGTGCAGATTGTATCTCATTAACGGTATAACCTAAGTCAATGATCGTCTTTTCATCAAAGTTTTTACTAAGCAGAATATTGATAGCAGATAACCGTTCTTCAGTACGTCCTTCTGCGTGTCCCTTTGCACGTCCTTCTTCACGTTCTTCCTGACGCCATTCTTCTACAGCCTTACACACGTCGACCACCTCCTGGTTTTTCAGTATCGTTAAATTTAGATTGGTAAATGTATTGATCGCAATAGCAGAATCCCTGTCAATATTGTGAAAAGCTTTGTCGTTGCTTAAATCTCGGGATCGATCCCAGATGGAAACATCTCATGCAGACGTCTCGGAGCGTCCCATTTATCCGGACCACAATAAACTGTGATCGTGATCACCGGTAAAATCCGGTCATCTTTCTTTGAGAAGGTGTTGTCCATTCAGTGTTAGTATAGCAAAAAATACAGTTTATAAGCATCTTGGGTTTTGTGGATTTTTCTATTGGAAAAAGATTTCGGGTTACAGTTCAGTGGCTTCTGTCTTTTTCGTATCAATAATGTTGACGGGGTATGATAAAACTGCTATGCTGTAACTAAATAATAGTTGCAAGAGGTTTTTTGTGTCAAAGAAACAAAATTTATTAGATAAGCTGTTATCAAAGCCAAGCCCAACAAGTTTTACGATTCATGAATTGGATAGCCTTATGAAACAGTGCGGTTGTCGTAAGTTTGAGGGTGGAAGAGGATCTGGGATAGGCTATGTTCATACGGAGACGAAACGTATTATTCAATTCGATGGACCACATCCTGGAAATGAGTTGTACAGATATCATATTAAAATGGTTATTAAATTTTTGAGGGAAGTGGGTGAGATTTAATGATTACATCTTTAATGGAATATAATGGGTATCATGCAAAAGTCGAGTTTGATCAGGAGGATCAGATATTTATAGGTCATGTGCTGGGAATAAATGATTCATTAAATTTTCATGGAGAGTCGGTTAAAGAATTAAACCAATCCATGAGGGATTGTATTGATAATTATATTGACTATTGTTCACAGATAGGTAAAATACCGGAAAAAGAGTTTAAGGGATCATTTAATGTACGGATAAAACCGGAGCAGCATAAGAAAATTGCGCTATATGCTGCGAGCAAGGGGATTTCGATAAATCAGTTTGTGACAAAGGCGATAGAGGATGAAATTAATATTTTAGAAGGATGAAACGAGGCAGGTGCTATCTGGCACCTGCCTTTTTCGATAAATTACGCCATCATTTATACGTCCTTAGGCTCAACTATATTAAATTCGAGGTAAAGTTTTTCGCGATAGTTCTTATCAGTAGCAACTTTGGCGATATCATCATTGCGTCCTGCGTTAATAAGAGCATCAATAAGCCGAGCTAACTTGTCCTCGCCCTCCTGGTGTCCAACCACACGTCCCTCTGCACGTTCTTCCTGACGCCATTCTTCTACAGCCTTACACACGTCAACCACCTCCTGGTTCTCCGGTATCGTTAAATTTAGATTGGTAAATGTATTGATCGCAATTGCAGAATCCCTGTCAATATTGCGAAAAGCTTTGTCGTTGCTTAATAGATCTTTTAAACGATTTTTATCATTGCCAATTCGTACGATTTTCAATACGTGTTTTACATCTGTCATAAACACGTTAAGATCATCGATTTCTTCAGGAACTACGAGATTCATCTTGTAGTCAGGAATGAAAGCTAAAATCTCGGGATCGATCTCTGATGGAAACATCTCATGCAGACGTCTCGGAGCGTCCCATTTATCCGGACCACAATAAACTGTGATCGTGATCACCGGTAAAATCCGGTCATCTTTCTTTAATCCTGACAGAAAATCGGTATATTTAAATTTCGGATCAAGTTCCTTATTTTTCTTGGCAATAGATTTTATCTGGTCAGCATAATTAATAGCATCATACAGGAGACATCTTACAGGCATCGCAAAATTAATATCTGTTTGATTCTCGATGCCGACTATAGCGATCCAGTATTGCTCTTGGACCTGTCTAAAAACTACTTTTTTCAGTACATCCCTGTATTTCTGGATAGAAATCGGAATATTTTTGATGATATCCTCAAATACTTCTGTCGTATCTTCGCCAGACAGATCATTCGCATGAATTCTCTGAGCTCCATTAAAAAGTACATAATTTGCGACATCAGCGAACTTTTTATTATCTGAGAGATAAGCTTTTTCTGATGTATCTTTCTTTGACAATGTGTTGTCCTTTCAGTGTTAGTATAGCAAAAATATGGGTTATAGGCATCGTGGGTTTAGCTGATTTTTCTATTGGAAAATGATTTCGAGATGGAATATATGGGTTTTAAAAAAGTGGTGCGGAAGCTGTTTTTCTAATTTGGATGAAAATAATAAAGGAATAAATTGAGCGATCTGCTCGGATAAGATTATCTCTAATGTATACAAAAAGAGACTCGGATACTATAACAGGAAATAAATGATGTGTAAAGAGATAAATAAGAGTTACAGTTCAGACGTAAACGGAGCATTCACTGCGGATGCTACGAACACTTAGCGAACACATGTGAGCTTAGTGAGAGTGTATGCGTTAGCTGTTTACGACCAAAAAAGTGGAACGGCCATTGGATTTTGCCCATCGCCACAGGCGATTTAATTGGCAAAATCCGTTACGT
>CAMVTN010000034.1 GCA_947170415.1 uncultured Lachnospiraceae bacterium
ATAACACCTGTAGAACCTGTATATTCTTCAAGTGAAAGCTGAGCCTCATCATTCGATTGCTGAAGAGAAGCTATCTGACGATTTAGATCATCCATATCAGCAGACTTAGTTGTAAGTTCTTCCGAAACATCCTTTAGCTGTGTATTTATGTCAGATTTAGCTGACTGGATCCTTGCCGGAAGGATAAGGAACCACATCACCGCCATTCCAAGAACAAGACCGATCAAAATATTAAAAATCGTGTGTCTTCCAGCACGTTCTGGCCCGTTTAGTGGTTGGATTATGGTTTCATTACCGCTTTGATAAGTTATTGCCTCTTCGCGGTTTTTCTGAGTTTTTCCGCTTCTGGCCTCACGCTCGGCAAGTTCCTGCTTTGCTTCCTGAAGATACATCCTTATGGATGTATTTCCATTGTCGATCTGCATAGCACGTTCAAGCAGCTTCTTTGCTTTTCCGTACTCTTTATTTTTTAAATAGATCAGGCCAAGCAGCTGATAAGCAACCATCAAATTTCCATTAAGAGAAATTACTTTCTTAAGCTGGATCACTGCCAGATCAAGATCGCCTCTCCTGGTATACGCAAGTGCCTGATTATATTTTTTTACGGCCTGATTAACTGAGTTTAAACGAGATTGATTATTCTGAACGTCATTAATAAAATCATCCGCTATATTTTTCTTTGGCCGAATGCTTTTTGACAATATCCATTCTGAAAGAGCCGCTACAACTTCGCCCATTTCAAAATAAACCAATCCCAGAAGATTTCTTGCCGGAATATTATTCTTATTACATTTCAAACTTTGTCTGAGACATTCTGCAGCACCACTAAGGTCACGGACTCTCGCCCTTTCAAGACCTTCGTTATAATAGGTATTAGAAAGTCGAATGATTCTCTTATAAACTCCGACATCTGCACCACAGGCTGTACAGAAATTATCCTCCGACAACGTACATCCGCAGTTATAGCATTTCATCCGTAGTCACCTATAACCCTTAATCATCTTTATCTTTTGATTTTACACTAAGCATGGAAAACAGAAGATCCATCATATCCGTAACGTCACGATTATGAATTGCCTCTTCTGCATCCTCTACTTCAAGTGACGGATGAAACTTTTTCAATTCTTCTTCAAAATCTATCATATTAACCTTTCTGATCAAACAGCAGAAAACGGCCTTGGATACAGATTACCGTTTCCATCCATAAAAAACTGTACTGCGCTCCTGTCAATATCAACATAGTACTGCTGATCGCCAAGATATATCATTACACCCATGTATGCTTTTCCACGGGCAATAACTCTGACATTCTCGGCACGATCCCTAAGATCATCAAAGTCCATAATTCTCTGTCGAAGATCGGCAACCTTTGTTTTCAGTGCAATCTTTTCACGCATAAAGTTCTGTCGTTCTGCAACCATCAGATCATCCGCTATATCCATTCGGATATAGCGATCCAGTTCCTCCAACTTTTCCGAAACTTCACGCATACGTTCGCTGCTCTCACTTTCTGCCTTACAGAGAGTCTGGTACTGATTTTCCATATTATCCGTAAAGCCTACTCGTATAAGAGTCTGCACACCAACGTCATTTCCAAGATAAACACTATCAACACCCTGAATAGCCAGGATCTTTCCTCCGGTAATCGCTCCAATCTTTCCTGTAGCAGTTACCCTGCCGTTTGCAGAAATCTTTGAATTCAGAATATAGTTTGCCGAAACAGATCCTCCTGTCTCAACCGTTGTATACTCTATAAACCCTGCCAGAAGATCTCCACCACATTTGATCACAGCTTCACCATTACCAAGTATACCACCCTTGACAATGATATCTCCACCTGCCGAAATAGCAGCTCCATGGAATATTCCATCTATGGTCACACTCTTTGTTGCTGTGATATGTATCCCCGAGCGAACGGTTCCATGAATCACAACATCACCTTTAAACACAATATCACCATGGACATTGTTGATATCCTGATGATATTCCTTTAGTCCAATGACACTTAATTTTGTATTTGTAACCTCGATCCTGCCATCCATCGTTGCAGTATATGTAAGTGTTTCCTCATCATATTTGCATCCCGATGTGACATATGGTCGAAGATCTTTTACGCGCTTTGGAGGAATCACTTTTCCTCTTACAGTCACACCTGTCTCGCCTTGAACAGCAGGATGATAGACAGCCAGTTTATCACCGTTATTTACACATTCAATAACATTAACACTGGTATAGTCTACCGAACCATCTTCTCGTATCTGTGGTCTGCGTTTTTTGGGGTCAGATGTATCAAAAAGATATTCAAAATACCCATCTTTTCCAGGAACAGCCGGAGTTCCCTCTGCGACCAGCTGTTCCATATTATAGATACGTTTTTTTGCCATAGCAGCGATACGTGACGTATCTATACCATCTGTTACCCCTGCTTCCTCCAACAAACCTAAAAGGTAGTCTTTATCGTACTCCTTCCCATTTTCCGGAGGCACCAGCGTAAGAAAGACCTTCATGTCACTGTCTTTAATGACTACACGATTTTGCGGTTTCTTTTGCTCTTCTAATTCTTCTAGCATAACCGTATCCCCCTGTATAAAATTCATACCCCATTCACGTTTATTATTTCTGGAGAGCTTTCAGACGTTCCTGAACCTCTTCCATCATCTTCTCATATTTTGCGAGCTTATCTTTTTCTTCCTGTATCTTTGCTTCCGGAGCCTTGGACAGGAATTTTTCATTTGCAAGCATATTGTGGGAACGCTTAAGTTCTCCCTCAAGTTTGCTCTGTTCTTTCTGAAGGCGCTTGATCTCTTCCCCTATATCAACAAGCTCCTTAAGCGGAATAAATACAGTTGCAACACTTGTTACAACAGATACATCATCATCTGCGATACCAGATTTATCCGCCTGAACAGTAACTCCTTCGGCACCTGCAAGTGCAGCAAAGAAAAGCTTACCGTCTTCAAACGCTCTGCAAACATCTTCTGTTTCCGAAACAACAGTCATATCTACCTTCTTGGAAGGCGCAACGTTCATCTCGCTTCGAACATTTCTGATTCCCTTTACAGCCTCACGAATACGATCTACATCTTCTGCCTCACGAGTAAAGTTATACTTTTCCTCAAATACAGGCCACTCTGAGATCATAATAGACTCAGGGCTTTCCATATTTGTTTCTTCTCGTACTGTGCAGTAGATTTCTTCTGTAACAAACGGCATATACGGATGAAGCATCTTTAATGAGTTTATAAGCACTTCTCTCAAAGTCCAGAGAGCTGCATTCTGGCTCTTTGCATCATCAGTATTGTAAAGTCTGGGCTTTACCATTTCGATATACCAGTCGCAAAGGCTCTCCCAGATAAAATCATTTATCTTCTGAGCCGCGATACCGAGCTCATACTTCTCCATGTTCTCAGTAACATCACGAACTGTCTCATTCATACGACAAAGGATCCAGCGATCTGCATTTTCAAGATCCTGCTCTGAAGGCTCTGTAATGCTCTTTCCGTCCATATTCATAAGAATAAAGCGTGATGCATTCCAGATCTTATTTGCAAAATTACGGCTTGCTTCAACTCTGTCATAAGAGAAACGCATGTCATTTCCGGGAGCATTACCTGTAATGAGTGTAAATCTCAGAGCATCTGCACCGTACTTATCGATAACTTCAAGCGGATCGATACCATTTCCAAGAGACTTACTCATCTTTCGACCCTGCTCATCACGAACAAGACCGTGGAAAAGCACTGTCTTAAACGGCTTATCCTTCATCTGCTCGTATCCTGAGAAAATCATACGGATAACCCAGAAGAAGATAATGTCATAGCCTGTAACAAGCACATCTGTAGGATAGAAATAATCCAGCTCAGGTGTCTTTTCCGGCCATCCAAGAGTTGAGAACGGCCACAGAGCAGAAGAGAACCATGTATCAAGTGTATCGGGATCCTGATGGAAATGTGTTCCTCCACACTTCGGACATACATCCGGCATTTCTTTTGCTACAACAACTTCTCCGCACTCATCACAGTAATATGCAGGAATCCGATGTCCCCACCAAAGCTGTCTTGAGATACACCAGTCACGGATATTATCTGTCCAGTTGAAATATGTCTTCTTCATTCTGTCCGGAATAAGCTTGATATCACCATTTCTTACTGCTTCTGCAGCAGGCTTGATAAGCTCATCCATCTTTACGAACCACTGCTGCTTTACAAGCGGCTCAATGGTCGTATGACAACGGTCATGTGTTCCGACATCATGAGTATAATCCTCGATGCGAACAAGGAGTCCCATTTCGTCAAGTTCCTTAACGATGGCCTCACGTGCTGCCATACGGTCCATTCCCTGATACTTTCCACCGTTTTCATTGATGGTCGCATCATCATTCATAATATTGATGACCGGAAGATTCTTTCTCTTTCCAACCTCAAAATCGTTAGGGTCATGAGCCGGTGTGATCTTAACTACACCTGTACCGAATTCAAGATCAACATACTCATCTGCAACGATAGGTATCTCTCTGTTCATTATCGGAAGCATACATGTTTTTCCGATAAGATCCTTATATCGATCATCCTCAGGATTTACAGCAACTGCTGTATCACCGAGCATTGTTTCCGGACGTGTGGTTGCAAATTCGATGAAACGTCCTTCCTCACCAACTACCGGATACTTGATATGCCAGAGATGAGAATCCTGTGATTCATATTCTACCTCTGCATCTGAAATAGTTGTCTGACATACAGGGCACCAGTTGACCATCTTATTACCCTTGTAGATCAGACCTTTATTATAAAAGCCAACGAAAACTTCGTTTACAGCATTTGAACATCCCTCGTCCATGGTAAAACGTTCACGATCCCAATCACAAGAGATTCCAAGCTTTTTAAGCTGGGATGTGATGATACCGCCATACTCTTTTTTCCATTCCCATGCACGCTCAAGGAATTTATCTCTTCCAAGATCATCTTTTGTGATTCCATCTTCCTTAAGCTTCTGAATGATCTTTACCTCAGTCGCAATCGAAGCGTGATCTGTACCGGGCTGCCAAAGAGCATTATATCCCTGCATTCTCTTAAAACGAGTAAGGATATCCTGCATTGTATTATCAAGAGCATGTCCCATATGAAGCTTACCGGTGATATTCGGCGGGGGCATAACTATAGAAAATGGTTTCTTTCTCTTATCAACTTCGGCATGGAAATATTTCTTACCAAGCCACTTAGTATAAATGCTGTCTTCAATCCCCTTGGGATCATATGTTTTTGCCAGTTCTTTTGCCATGATTCGTAATGTCCTTTCATACCGTCATCCTGGCCCGGAAAACCCGAAAAAAGCGCAGAAATGCACAGTTTGCATACTTTATCATGATAAAATCTGCATCAGTTTTTGTCAAGGTTCCCTCTTCTCAGCCTGTAAAACTGCATAACGATAAGAAATACTGCGCAAAACAGCACCATACCGTAAAAACTTATCGTCCTTGAAAGCAGCATAGACGGTGCAAGAAATTTATTTCCAAAAATATTTTTGAATGCCAGAAGATAACATGTTTCATTTATCCCAACAGCTCCCGGGATAGGCATCATATCCGCTGCGACCGAGACCGCTGCCGCAAGAAGCGTTATTGTCATAAAGTCCGCTCCCTGAAGACCGAACGCTCTAAAAACGATCCATGTTACGCCAAATCTGCATATTCTCTGAAGTACGCTAAACGCGACTACCTTATAAAAAATCTGACGATGCCTCAAAATATATGCAGAACCCTCACGATAATGACGCATGGTCGCTTCCAGTTTTTTCTTTCTGTAATCAAGGTCCTTTATTATATGAAAATGTGCCAGGATAACAAAAAATGCTACAAGTGTCTGGTGGACTATCCCTCCAAAAACAAGGATTATAAACATCAGAAAAACCGATGCAATATTCAGAAAAAGTCCTAACCAGAAGAGCCATTTTAAGCTGCCAAAATTGGATATCAGCCCCCATTTTCCTGTAAGAGCCATTATTCCCATAAGAACCAGCAATGCCCCTTTATAGGCAATGGCAATTACCATAAGCGTGATAGCCGATGTCGAAAATGGAACCCCGTCTTTTTTCATTTCAACTATCTGCATGGGCTGCCCACCGGACGCAGAAGGTGTGATCGCATTAAAATATATTTCTATCAAAACATATTTAACACAGCGCAAAAAAGAAGCCGGTGCTGATATAGATCTCAAAATCTTGCCAATATTCCATGCTTCAAAGGAAACAAATCCAAAATTCAGGATAACCGCTGCCGCGATCCACCTCATATCCGCCTGATGTAGAACTATCAGAGTTTCTTTATAATCAAACTTTGAAAATATCAGTGTAAATGTAATTCCTATCAGAAGAATAAGAACACATGCATAGATCAGATTTTTCTTTCCTTCTGACATTTTTGTTTTCTGTGTCATCTCGCCTCTAAATCCGCAACTTCTGCATTCACCACGCGAATAAGATCATCCGTTGAAAGCTCTATCGTGTAACCTATTCTCCCACCACTTATATATATTGTATCGAACTTTCTCGCGGTAGAATCAATAACTGTTCTAAACTGTTTTTTCATTCCAAGCGGACTGCATCCTCCTCTAACATAACCTGTGAGTGGTGTCAGTTCCGCTGCTACAGGAATAACAAAAACATAATGCTCTCCGCTTTTTCCGAGAGCTACAAGTGTCTTAAACGAACGCTCAACATCATGTCCTAAAATCTCTGCGCTATGTACGCCATCCGTAAATTCCGAAGAATCATACGTTTCAACTTTATAACTAACTTTATTCCTGTCAAGAATACGCATTGCATTTGTTTTTGATTCTTTTGCCATTCTGTCTTACCTCGAAGTTTGCCACAAAAGGCAGGAGTTCGTATAACGAATTCCTGCCTTTTGAATCTTTATTATGATTATTTACTGAGATCTATGCTGCGGATCTGCTTTCTAAGCGGAAGCACACTGCTGGCATTTACAGAGAGTTCATCAACTCCCATTCTTAAGAATGTTTCTGTAAGTGTAAGATCTGCACCCAGCTCACCACAGATTCCTACCCAGCATCCATGACGGTGACCAGCCTCAATAGTCATCTGGATTTCCTTGAGCACTGCCGGATGGTGTGTATCCATGAACGGATCGAGCATTGCATTCTGACGGTCGATCGCACAAGTATACTGTGTAAGATCGTTAGTACCAAGTGAGAAGAATTCTACTTCTTCCGCAAGCTCATCTGCACACATTACTGCTGCAGGTGTTTCGATCATGATCCCAACCTGAAGCTTTCCGATCTTTACGCCTTCATTCTCAAGCTCACGTCTGCACTCGTTAAGGATTTCCTTACACTCACGTACCTCTCTGACACTTGTGATCATAGGGAACATAACTGCAAGATTTCCAAATGCTGACGCACGAAGGATCGCACGGAGCTGACGCTTAAAGAAATCCTTTCTTGTAAGACAGATTCTTACTGCTCTATAGCCAAGTGCAGGATTTTCCTCCTGTGCAAGCTTCATGTAGTCGATAGTCTTATCTGCACCGATATCACAAGTACGGATAACTACAAGCTTCGGTGCCATAGTCTCAACTACTCTCTTGTACGCCTGGAACTGAGTCTCCTCAGAAGGGTCGCTCGGACTGTTGAGATAGACAAACTCTGATCTGAAAAGACCGATTCCCTCTGCATCGTTTGCCTGAACAGCTCCCATGTCATCAGGACCGCCAATATTGGCATATACCTTAATGGTCTTTCCATCGATAGTAGTATTGCTCTTTCCCTTAAGATCAAGAAGCAAAGATTCCTTTCGGATATCTTCAGCCTGCTTCTCCTTAAGTGATTTTAAGAGATCCTCTGTAGGATCAACATATACACACGCATTGTATCCATCAAGGATAGCTGTCTTTCCATCCCAGCTCTCATCGATCTGCTTACACTGAATAAGTGCAGGCACATTCATACTGCGCGCAAGGATAGCTGTGTGAGAATTTGTACTTCCCTCACGTGTGATCATTCCAAGCAGAAGTGACTTATCAAGCTTTACTGTCTCAGACGGAGCAAGATCTTCTGCTACAAGGATACACGGTTCATCCTTGTCATCTGCCTTTGTATCATAACCAAACAGAACGTCAAGCATTGAATTTCCAACATCCAATACATCAGCACTTCTGGCCTGGAAATATGGATCATCCATATCGCTGAACATCTGAGCCATGTTTGCAAAGCCCTGACGAACTGCATATTCTGCTGTGTGATTCTGCTCAACAATGATAGACTTTACTGAATCAAGAAGATCATCATCATCAAGCATATCTGCATGAAATTCAAAAATTGCAGCGGTCTCTTCTCCTGCTGCAATGACAGCCTTATCATAAAGCTCTCTCTGCTCTTCCTGTACCTTTACTCTTGCCTTTTCAAAACGGTCAAGCTCAGGGATTGGATCAGCAACTGTTTCCTCACTAATGTTATATTCCTTCGGCTTAAAGATCCGAATCTTCCCGATCGCGATTCGATTCAGGACACTGGTTCCGGTTCCTACCTGCATACCTGTGAACCCTCCTGACTCAGAAATTTTCCTTTAAGTACTTCTCAAGTGCCTCTGCAGCTGCATCCTCATCTGCACCCTCTACGCATACAGTGATGGTCTCACCCTGCTTAACACCCATGCCCATAAGAGCAAGAAGCTTTTTCATATCACAAGACTTGTCATCCTTCTTTACAGTAACTGCACTGGCATAGTTCTTTGCTTCTTTTACAAGAAGTCCTGCCGGACGTGCGTGAATACCTACGGGATCAGTAACTGTAAATGTAAATTCCTTCATGATGTTCCTTTCATTTTGGCCGGGGTTAATGGCACTCAATTTCTGTGCCGAAACACAGGCCGCCTATTAATATTTCTCTATCCATCCGCAAGGCGCAGACATGGATTTTATAATGCAACAGTATAGTCACAATTTTAACAATTTTTCAAGCAGAATATTATGCACTTTATTAAGTTTTATTTAAGCAATATGACGATAATGTTACTTTCATTCTCACCAACATGTCTTTTGATGCTATTATTCACTGAAAAGTTTTCGTTTTCGCTCTATCATTTCGTCAATTTCACTCATATATAATTCAACATCCTTATGCGTATCGCATCTGACAGTATGTCCATTTTCAAGAAGCCGCTTTGTAACCGTTCCTGCTCCTACAGCAACTATCGACTGTACTTCTTCCATCATAAGGATGTTATACAGGCCTTCCATGCCCTTTCTCGCATATCCTGTGTTTTCAAAATTTCCACTGATATTCTTTTGCCTGTACAGATAATACGGCACGAGTCCCATGTCTTCCGCCCCTTTTTCAGCGATCTTCATGGTCTTTTCAGTGTTATGCAGACAGTCATATCCCATTTTATCTATTACTTCCGCAAGTCTGGATGCTCTTTTAATAGCAAGCGAATGAACTGTCAGGTCATCTGGTCCGAGTTTATGTATTTCCTCTATGGTATGTCTTACGTCATCATCGGTTTCATTTGGGAGACCAAGGATCATATCCATATTGATATTGTCAAATCCTGCGTCACGAGCTTCATGAAACGCTCTCACCACATCCTCTACCGTATGGCGTCTTCCGATAAGCCTGAGAGTCTCATCTTTCATAGTCTGAGGATTTACTGAAAGCCTTGTTACACCATGTTTTTTCATTACCCTTAGTTTTTCAGGAGTAATAGAATCCGGACGTCCTGATTCCACGGTAAATTCCTGAAGATTTGAAAGGTCAAGTTCCGTTTCCAAACAGGTAAACAGTCTCTCAAACTGATCAGGTGTCAAAGTTGTCGGTGTTCCTCCACCAACATATATGGTATCTAATGTGTGACCCTTAAACTTTTCCGCTGTAAAATGAATTTCTTTTTCTACACAATCAAGATACTCATCCACTCTCGATGCCCATGCCCCTATAGGATATGACGTAAATGAGCAATACAGACATGTCGTAGGACAGAAAGGAATTCCGATATAGAGACTGTATCCTCCATGATGAAACCTTGATAATATGCGGATCTCCCTTTCAGCAATGTCAACAGCAAGGCGCTGTTTCTCATCACTGACCAGATATGTGTCACTCATGTATTTCATTGTTTCTTCTACGGAATATCCTGCCTCAAGGCGTTTCTTTGCCATATTGGTCGGACGTATGCCGTTAAGTGTTCCCCACGGAAGTTTAGTATCAAACCTGGATGAGAGTACACGATAAAGATCCCTCTTAAGGTGATTTTTCATGTCTACCCTATCGTGCTCAGAAATATCTGAGAGAAGAAAAGCACCTATCTTTTCTTCGTTAAGGTACATGCGATATGCGTATCTTTTTTCCGCAGAAAGTCCGGGGTCCATATGAACTCCCGGGGCTGCTGCAACAATATCTGTTAATCCTTCGACAACTGCTATATTTATTTCCTCAGAAGGCAAAAATGCCTTAACAAGGGCATATAAATCATTTCTAAAAATTTCCCGGCTGATCTCGATCCGGACCATAATCATTATTCCTTTCTGCTATCTCTGCTCCATTCTCTTTCATGGCTCTCATGAATGATAAGAAGTGATCCTTTTTTTACTGAAATATGCGCTTCTTTCCCGATCAGCATATTGCTGACCCCCAGCGCTGTATTATTAGTCATCACACCATCTTGCATAGTATATTTCATACCGAGGATATCAACCCCCTCTGACCTATCCGATAACGAAAATACCGATACCATTCCTTCTGCGGTCTCCGGAAGCACAAGTGTATCATTATGAATTACCGTCATTTCCGAATCTCTTCCATACAGCCATGCACGGGCGCCTTTTTCCGACAAACCTGTAAGCATTTGTATATTCGCTATAGTATGGCTTTCTCTGCCTCCAGTCCCGCCAAAGATCCTGAAGTCCCTATACCCACGTTCGAATCCTATTCCCACAGCGTGTGCGATATCCGTGTCATCTTTTTGAACTTCAAGCATTATGACATTCGGATGATCCGGTATATTACCGTCTCTTGAATCAAAATCCCCTACAACTATATCCGGGGTAATTTTTTCTCTTTTTAGATGATCATATCCGCCATCTGCAGCAATGATCAGATCTCCCTCTTCCGGTCGTATCAAAAGACCAAAAAAGTCACCCGCCCCAACAACAAAACATTTTTTCATCTCTATTCACTCTGATTTCCAAAAGTTTTCTGCATGTCCCAAAATATTCTCGGATGACACTTCTATCGCATCATTCCATTCTCTCGGAAAAAGACTTTTATTATTTGCAAATCTAAATCGATCATCCAGTAAAAGCACTATTCCCCTGTCTTCCTCTGTACGTATCACTCTTCCGGCAGCCTGAAGCACCTTGTTCATCCCCGGAAATCTATATGCGTAATCGAATCCATCATAGCCTTTTTCTTCAAAATAGTCCTTTAGTATCTGCCTCTCATGAACAACTTTCGGGATACCGGTTCCCACTATCACTGCACCTATGAGCGAATCAGCTCTAAGATCTATTCCTTCCGAAAAAATCCCTCCTAGCACACAAAATCCCATGACACTTTTTCCGGAATCTATCTCAGTGCCATCCGCACTTTGCATAAAACGATTTAAGAAATCTTCTCTCATCTCTTCCGTCATGTGCGATTCCTGCATAAGAGCTTCAACTTCATCATCATCCGGAACCAGCTGTCGATACTGTTCATAGACAGCTTCCATAAAAGCATAAGAAGGGAAAAATGCCATGTAATTTCCCTTTCGTGCTTTTGGAAGAACCTTTAGGTATTCTGCAATATGCCTGTATTCTTTTTCATTTCTCCTTGTATATCGAGAACTTACATCCGTTCCGATCAATACCGCCCTTTTAGCAGGATCAAATGACGAATGTGCATACATTGCATAATCCGAACGATCACCTGACAGAAGATCCATATAATAGTGAACCGGCAGAAGTGTCGCCGAAAAAAATACCGTACTTCGCCCTTTTTCCAGGCATCTTTTAATATCTGCCGAGGGATTTATGCAATAGATACGTATCATAAATCTGCCAAGTTCATCCAGTTCCGTATAGTTGGCATAACTATCGTTTTTTCGTTCTGCTGCAGACAAAAAATCACGTATTGCAAAGTAAAATTCCAAGACTGTATCGTCAGCACTTTTACCATTACGGCTCAGTGTTTCAAGCATATCATCATATCTCGCAGCTGCCTGCTGAAGTACGTCCAAAAACAGATCCATATCCTGCCCTACAGCAAACCCATTTCCTTCTTTTTTCATCGAAAGAAGGCGCTTATTACATCTTGAAAGCGCCTCGGCACAGGATGGAAATTCATCTGAAATGATCCTTTTTATCGTCAGAAAATCCTCTTTATACAATGTTGCACTGAACATTTCCCTTGCTCTGTCTACAAGATTGTGCGCTTCATCGATAAGAAAAATATAGTCTCCGCGTATGCCCTCTCCAAAGAACCTTTTTAACTTCACATTTGGATCAAAAACATAATTATAATCACAAATGACCGCATCGGAAAAAAGAGAAATATCAAGTCCCAGTTCAAACGGGCAGAGTTTATGTTTTTCGCCATATTCACGCAAAAACTCCCGTCCATACTCGTCTTCGGTCTGTAAAAGAGAGTAAAGCGCATCATTTATCCTGTCAAAATGTCCCTTTGCATATGGACAGTTTTCAGGATCACACTGCGGCTTTTCCAAAAGACACATCTTTTCTTTTGCCTGTATGGACACGGATTTTATTTTAAGTCCGCCTTTTCTTAACAAACTAAATGTATCCACTGCAACAGTTGCCGTTATATTTTTAGCGGTAAGATAAAAAATCCTGTCTCCTAACCGCTTTCCCAATGCTTTTACTGACGGAAACAGCACTGCAAGCGTTTTTCCAACACCTGTAGGAGCCATTAAGAAAAGTCTTTTTTCATGATATATCGTTTTATATACGCCAGATGCCAGCTCTTTCTGCCCTTCTCTGAATTCATAAGGAAATTCCAGTTTTTCGGCCGATCTGTTCCGCTTTTCTTTCCAGTCAAAAGAAAAATCTGCCCATTTTCTGTATTCCGATATCAGAGCCTGAAACCACTCTGTGAGCTCATTAAAAGTATATGTTTCGTGGAAATATTTTAGTTCTAATGTATCAAGGTTGCAGTACGTCATCCTTACCTGAATATTATCTATTTCGTTTTGATATGCATATATCCAGGCATAGCATTTTGCCTGAGCAAGATGAACTGCGACCGGCTTATCAATATATTTCAGATCCCGATAAACGCCCTTGATCTCATCGATCACAGTTCCATCATCTCCATCGATGACGCCGTCTGCCCTGCCTTCTATTATCAGATCGTACTTTTCACCTTCAACAATGTGTTTCAGCGATACTTCCGCTCTATATTCCGGGCCGCCCTTTTTTTGAAGCATTCGGTGCACCCTGCCTCCGGCAAGCATTGCTTCTTCCGGTGCGGTACGCCTTCGATTATCGATATCGCCGCTCCGCAGCAGGAATTCGACCAGCGAACGCACTGATATCGTGACAGTTTCTTTCATCATAATATTAAAAAAGAATCCAGTTGAGCTGAATTCCAACAGAATTGTCTATAAGCCAAAAACTCCCTGTGAATGTCAGTTTAAACTTTCATTCACAGGGAGTCAATGCACTAACACAGCGAGCGTTCCGTTTTTGTCTCTGAACAATATCGTGAACTGAAACACTCAGGCAATAGCTAATTTATCTACCATTGCTTCAAAATTCTGATCATATCCGTTGTACTGAACTGTCAGATCTCTTGTGAGATCGAGTCCAAGAACACCAAGTATGGACTTTGCATCAATTATAATGTGGTTATAGAACACGTCAATATCAAAATCGCACTTTCCGCTGGTACGTACAAATTCTCTGACCTGTTCGGGTTTCAGTCTGATCTTACGCTCTCTCATATATAACACCTCTCTAAAGCTTTCTCAGTTAGAACCCTTTTGATTTATACCCTTAACAGTGCTTCATCTTGAAGCTAAAACCACGACCCTCATCTCGAAGTTCTAAAAGATTATACTACGTAGATATTAAAATTCAATGTATATTTTTTGAAAATTTACGAAAAACGTATTCTTTTTTTACATACAAAATGCATATATTTTCACAGCTAAACCAGCATTATAAGACACGTTTAAACAAAAATAATCCATAGGACTTATATTCATTTTTACTTACGAAATCCATTGAATTTTACGGTAAGATAAAGCAAAAGGAATGTCCGATACTCCGAACATTCCTTTTGCTTTTATAAGTTATTTCTATGATTTTTAACGCTAAGTACTACGCACAATCAAAGAAGATGTATTCCTGCTTCTTCCGCAGCCTCAACATCCTCATCTTTCCATACGGATGACTGTACTTCACCGATATGAGCTTTTCTTAAGAAATACAGACAGATTCTGGACTGTCCGATTCCTCCACCAATAGTATACGGAAGCTCACCATTAAGAAGCATTTTCTGGAACATGAGCTCAGAACGTTCCTCGCAGCCAGCCTTCTTTAACTGCTCTGCTAGTGACTCTTCTGATACACGGATTCCCATGGAAGAAAGCTCCAGTGCACAGTCGAGAACCGGATAATATACGATTATATCTCCGTTCAGGCTCCAGTCATCATAGTCCGGTGCTCTGCCATCGTGTTTTTCACCATTTGAGAGCTTATCACCTATCTGAGAGAGGAATATAGCACCGAAACGCTTAGCATATTCGTACTCTCTTTCCTTCGGTGTGAGATCCGGAAATTCGTCGAGAAGCTGCTGTGTTGTTACAAACGTGATCTTTTCCGGAAGGATGGGCTCAAGAAAATCATACTTTTCTGAAAGATATTTCTCTGTCTCCTTCAGCGCGGCAAATACATGATCTACCATCTCAGATAATGTATCAGTATTTCTGTCGCTCTTTTCAATGATACGTTCCCAATCCCACTGGTCAACATAGATAGAATGCAGATTATCTGTTTCTTCATCTCTGCGGATAGCGGACATATCTGCGTACAGACCCTCACCAACATTAAATCCGTAACGTCTGAGAGCTAATCTCTTCCACTTTGCAAGAGACTGTACGATCTCAACACCACGATCATTCTGCTCTCCAAGACCAAAGCTTACAGGTCTCTCCACTCCATTCAGGTTATCATTAAGACCTGACTCGGGAGTTACAAAAAGAGGTGCAGAAACACGTGTAAGATTCAGTTCCTTTGCCAATGCTCTCTCAAAGAAATCTTTAACCTCTTTTATAGCGATCTCTGTCTCGATAATACCCATGTTGGTACTGTATTTTTCCGGAATCTTTATACTCATTTTAACTGTTATCCTTTCGGTTTTTAGTATGCTTCTAGAGCATCACCGTATTAGTGTAACGCAGTAAAAATCAGTACGCAAGTATTTCATATCCGTTATCTGTAACAACTACCTGAACTTCCCACTGTGCAGACGGTTTTCCATCCTCTGTGTAGATCGTCCAGCCGTTATCAGCATCCTCATATATGTGACGTTTTCCAAGATTGATCATAGGCTCGATAGTAAAGCACATTCCCGGAACCATGAGCATTTCTGTATTTGGCTTTGAAACATAACTAACCCATGGTTCTTCATGAAACTCAAGTCCACATCCATGACCACCGATTTCTTCAACAACAGAGTATCCCTGAGATTTGCAGAACTCATTTATGGCTGAACCCATATCACCTAAGAACTTCCATGGCTTAACCTGTTCAAGACCTATATCGATCGCCTTATGCGCATCTTCTACAAGCTTCTTTGTGACAGGATCAACATCACCTATCATAAACATTCTTGAAGAATCAGAAATGAATCCATTATAGATAGTTGAGCAGTCAACATTTACGATATCGCCCTCTTTAAGAACATCTTTATCTGAGGGAATTCCGTGGCACACCTGATCATTTACTGATGTGCATACGCTCTTTGGAAATCCTTCATAGTTCAGAGGAGCTGGAATAGCACCCAACTCTTTTGTTTTCTCTGCTACCCAGTCATCGATTTCCTGCGTAGTAACTCCTGCTTTGATCTTAGACGCAACATAATCCAGGATAGCGATATTTCTCTTTCCGCTCTCCCGGATACCATCGATCTGTTCCTTCGTCTTGATTATCCTATGAGGCGGAACCAAATGTCCCTGATCACGAAAAACCTCGATTTTTGAATCAAAAGCCAAATGACAGCTCTTATACTTCTTTCCACTTCCACACCAGCAGAGATCATTTCTTCCTATCTGCATTAGTAGTCTCCTTCCAAAACCAGTTAAACTCATCTTTTTCGCTCCTGTCCGGCCAAAAGATGTTATCTATCGCTAACATTATCATTGCTCCTATTGTAACACCAATGGCATCAACACACACGTCAGAAAAACTTCCGGAACGTCCTTTAACGAATAATTGGTGAAACTCATCGCTCGCAGCATATATCAGACTAAACAATACCGTCACAAAGTATAACAGGATTCTGCGATTTGTCCATAGAACAAACATGAGATAGACCGCAGCCGCAAGTACTGTATATTCCGTTATATGCGCCAGTTTTCTTATCGGTCCTTCTATTGCCTCAGCAGAAAGATATTCCTGAACCGGACTTAGATGAAGAAATCCCATGGATTCCGCTGCCCTGATCAATCTAAAAGAAACTGTCATGCTGCTTTTTGTGGACTCAGGTGCTTCAGCTGCCGAAAAAATAAAAATTACGGACATAAGAATGACGGCCGGCAAGGCCGCCATGGTTTTTAATATTGTTTTTTTCATCTTTTTTCTCAGAAAGATTCTTTTCGATTAAAACTCCTGCATCCGATAAAACAGCTGATAGCTGTGTAAGCAATTGCAGAAATAATGATCTTTGGTACATCTCTGGTCGCGTAAAACTGCAAAGTCTGAAACTGTGGTGTGATCAAAATCTGAGAAATCCAAACCGCAGGAAGGAAATGTATCCCTTCTGTTGCCAGAAACATAATGATTCTGGGAATTATCACTATTCCAAGTACAAATGACATAAAAAAGAAATGCATTGCTTATAGATACGCCTGTAATAAACAAAGGCATAGTGATCAGGACCGCTTCCACAAAATCCAAAACCACTGTCATATCAATGGTACCATCGTGAGTCTGGAATACCCAAGTTATCAATAGAAATGCGACTGTCGCAAAAATTGCACACAGGCACATGATAATTTCCGAAACTATAAGTTTACCAAAATACATCTTTGTACGGGATAATCCTATGGTCGATTTATCCCGGATCAATGGATTTGGATACTCTTCACCGAATACATTATCTGCCGCAAACCAGCAGGCATAATACGGAATCCAGAAAAAACCCTTTGCAAACATTATCAGGTTGTAAGCAAAGGTACCATCATTTGTTCCATAATAAATATTACGAAAAGTTGACATCGCAGCATTCGCGAGTAATGCTGTGAGGATTATTCCTATCGGATAATATCTTGTATATTTTTTCTTCAGTGCTTTTTTAAGCTCTGTGTTTATGTAATATAACATGTAATCTTCCTAAATGATGCAAGGGTCAAAAAAACTTTTGACCCTGACACCACATAATCTCTATAATTTTGACATTTACTCGTCAACAGAATAGTTCGGAGCTTCCTTTGTAATATGAATATCGTGCGGATGACTTTCCTTAAGAGAAGCAGATGAAATCTTTACGAATCTGCCATTCTCATGAAGTTCATCAATAGTCTTTGTTCCGCAGTAACCCATACCGGAACGAAGTCCACCGATAAGCTGGAATACTGTATCTTCTACAGAACCCTTATATGCTACTCGTCCTTCAACACCTTCCGGAACAAGCTTCTTTGCGCCAACCTGGAAATAACGATCCTTACTTCCGTTGTTCATTGCAGCGATAGAACCCATTCCACGGTATACCTTATACTTTCTACCCTGGAACAGCTCAAACTCACCCGGAGCCTCGTCACAGCCTGCGAAGAGTGATCCCATCATACATACAGAACCACCGGCAGCGATAGCCTTTGTGATATCTCCTGAATACTTGATACCACCATCAGCAATAATCGGAATACCAGATTCCTTAGCTGCTGCATAGCAATCCATGATTGCAGTGATCTGCGGAACACCAATACCTGCAACAACACGTGTTGTACAGATAGAACCAGGTCCGATACCAACCTTTACTGCATCAGCGCCTGCCTCAACAAGTGCGCGAACTGCGTCTGCTGTAGCAACGTTACCAACAATTACCTGAAGTTCAGGGAACTTCTGCTTTACTTCACGGCAAACTCTCAAAACGTTTGCAGAATGACCATGTGCTGAGTCAAGAACTACACAGTCAACATGAGCATTTACGAGAGCTTCTGTTCTCTCAAGGAAATTATCTGTGATACCGATAGCAGCACCGCAGAGAAGACGTCCCTGATCATCCTTTGCAGAAAGAGGATACTTGATCTGCTTCTCAATATCCTTGATAGTGATAAGTCCCTTAAGATTTCCGTCCTTGTCTACAATAGGAAGTTTCTCTTTCTTTGAGCGTGCAAGGATCATCTTTGCCTCATCAAGTGTAACACCTTCCTGGGCAGTGATAAGTCCTTCGCTTGTCATACACTCTCTGATCGGACGGCTGTAATCTGTTTCAAACTTCAGATCACGGTTTGTAATAATGCCGACGAGCTTCTTGCCCTCTGTGATCGGCACACCGGAAATTCTGAACTTTGCCATAAGGTTATCAGCATCCTGAAGAGTATTATCCGGAGACAGATAAAAAGGATCTGTGATTACGCCATTCTCTGAACGCTTTACCTTATCAACTTCATCAGCCTGCTGCTCGATCGTCATATTCTTATGAATAATTCCGATTCCGCCCTGTCTTGCCATTGCGATCGCCATCGCACTCTCGGTAACGGTGTCCATTCCGGCACTCATCATCGGGATGTTAAGCTTGATCTTCTTAGTCAGGTGTGTTGAGACATCGATCATATTCGGAGTAACCTCTGAATATGAAGGTACCAGCAGCACATCATCAAACGTAATTCCATCACCAATAATCTGACTCATTCTGTCTCCTTTTCTTACAATACAGCGGCGCCTACGGCGAAACTGTTCACCACAGGCGCACAGGTTTTGCACATGAGTTTAACAAAAACGATTTTAGGTGTCAATTCATATATTATTAATATTGACTTTTGACGGATAATTCATTTTGAGAGCCTTCTGCATTTCATCACTAAGCTCCAGATATACTTTTTCTCTTGCGTCTTCATTATGGATAATGAGAATAAATCTCTTTTCATCAGGACGCCCCGAAGTAAAATCAACTGTTTTAAGGTTGGCATTATTGTACTGATCAAGCTTTGGTGAGCCTTCTTCTGCCAATACTTCCATCTGCTCAAGCTTGTAGTTTTTCGCAGTCTTTCTCTTTTCTTTTGAATAAATGCGATCGATCTGAAGCTCTCCTGCACAGAAAAGATATTCATATTCAACCGACAGCATCGGCAGACAAAAATAATCTACACCAAGCATTATCACTCCAGGAACCAGCAGAACCAAAAATCCCATAAGACCGCAGATCAGAAACGCTGCCGTAAGTGCATATGCCAATACCCGCAAAATGTCTGATGCCGGATTTTTCTTTCCCGGTACCAGCCATTCAACATAAACGTCATTCATGTTTATTCTTCATTCCTTTCTGACACTTTTGACAGTGCCTTTGCTATCATAGCACACTTTTCACAGATAAAAGCACGAATCTGTCATCATTTAGAAAAAAATAAGATTAGTATTCACCTTGGAAAGATCGGTCTCTTAGGTTCTATACTTTTTCCTCTTACTTTTATCGCGAGTCTGTATAACATTGTTCCGGTGATCATAAAACATATCACCATTGAAATAACCCTCCAGGGATCGTCATTTAGGATCCCCAATGCAGGAATAAAGGCTGATGCATATATAAATGAATTTGCAGCCCCATGCATTATCACAGATGCAAGCACCAGATCAGTTCTCCAATATACAAACGCAAGCATCAGTCCAAATATAAACGCATATATTCCCTGTATGAAATTTCCGTGATAAATTCCAAATATTATCGCCGAAAGAACGCCCGCTGCCACTGCCGATACATAGACCTTAAGCCGGCCAAATAATATCCAGCGAAACAGTGCCTCCTCGATCACAGGTGTAACAATGCCGTATAGAACAAGTCCCTGTATCAGCGAATATCGGTACATCACCGGTTTTACACTTTCCGAATAACGAGGAAACCATTTCATAAGCGGTAAAACTGCAACCAGTTGATTCAACGCCACTGCAGCCGCGATTCCCAAAGGTATCA
>CAMVTN010000035.1 GCA_947170415.1 uncultured Lachnospiraceae bacterium
ATATTTAAAAGAAGAAAAATCTCTTTTTTAACCACGGTTGTATATTGTATACACTCAATTGATTAGCGTCAACATATATGTGAAAAAAATGTGAATTGTATTGTTTTTTAATCACACTTTCTATTTTCTCTGCCCCAATATTTTTATTAGTCTTTTTGATAAACCCATGTATGGGGCTGTTTTTTTAATATAAAAAAGCATGAATTGTGTCATTTTTGATCACAATTCATGCTTTCACTTTGTCTACGTTTTTTAATCAGTGCTTCTGGTGAGCGAGGATGTAGCCGATGGTGCCGGGTCTGTATTCTTCCTGCTTTTCAGGGCGCTTGCCGTTGTTTGGCTTACGATGGTTGTTGTTTCGCTTGCCGTTGTTATTGTTGTTTGGACGCTTTTTGTCGGCCTTTCCGTTTTCGTTCTTTTTGTTTTCGGACTTATCTGCGCTCTTTCCGGACTTTCCGTCTGAGCCACCAATCTTCATGGTGAGGGAGATTCTCTCTTTTTCCATGTCTACGTCAAGAACCTGTACGTCTACGATATCGCCTACTGATACTGCCTCAAGCGGATGCTTGATGAAGCGATCTGTCATCTGGGATACGTGTACGAGACCATCCTGGTGTACTCCTATATCTACGAACGCACCGAAGTCGATTACGTTTCTGACTGTTCCCTTGAGTACCATTCCCGGCTTCAGGTCTTTGAGCTCGAGGACATCTGAACGAAGGATGGGCTTCGGCATGTCTTCACGAGGGTCACGTGCGGGCTTTTCAAGCTCATGAAGGATATCGATGAGTGTGTACTCACCAACTCCGATCTCTTCTGCGAGAGATGACTTATCCTTTATGCTGTTTTCAAAGTCACGGATCTTTTGCTCATCACGGATCTCACAGCCGATCTTCTCAAGGAGCTTACGTGCTGCATCATAGGACTCGGGATGTACGCTTGTTGCATCGAGAGGCTCTTTTCCATCCATGATACGGATGAAACCTGCACACTGCTCAAATGCCTTGGGTCCGAGCTTAGGAACTTTTAAGAGTTCTTTACGACTCACAAACTTTCCGTTTGCTTCACGGAATGCAACGATATTTTTTGCTACTGCTGCACTGATGCCGGATATGTACTGAAGAAGTGCTGCTGATGCTGTATTTGCATCTACACCTACTTCATTAACCGCGTCTTCTACGACTCCTGTAAGCTCTTCGCCAAGCTTTTTCTGATCCATATCGTGCTGATACTGACCTACACCGATGGACTTCGGATCGATCTTTACGAGTTCTGCCAGCGGATCCTGAACACGTCTTGCGATAGATGTGGCACTTCTCTGTCCTACGTCAAAGTTCGGGAACTCTTCTGTAGCGAGCTTACTTGCTGAGTAAACGGATGCTCCTGCTTCATTTGTAATAACGTACTGAACATGAGCCTCAGGAATCTCATGAAGGAGTTCTACGATAACCTTCTCTGATTCTCTGGACGCTGTTCCGTTACCAACAGAGATAAGAGTTACATGGTACTTGCTGATAAGTTCTTTAAGTACCTTCTTTGATTTCTCTACATCGTTCTGAGGCTCGGTCGGGTAGATAACTACTGTATCAAGAACTTTTCCTGTAGCATCTACGATAGCCAGCTTACATCCTGTACGGAATGCGGGATCCCATCCAAGTACTGTCTGACCTGCGATAGGCGGCTGCATAAGGAGCTGCTTTAAGTTCTTTCCGAATACGTCAATTGCGCCGTCTTCTGCCTTTTCTGTGCTGTCGCTTCTAAGCTCTCTCTCGATCGCGGGAGCAATGAGTCTATTGTAGCTGTCAGCGATAGTACCCTTAAGAAATTCTGCTGTATACTCGCTCTTTCCTGTGATTATCTGCTTTTCAAGATATCCAAGGATGCTTTCTGTAGGCGCAACTACGGATACTGTGAGGATCTTTTCCTTTTCGCCTCGGTTCATGGCAAGGATTCTGTGACCTGCAACTTTACTCAGCGGTTCCTCATATTCGTAGTAATTTTCATATACGGACTTTGCCTCTGCATCCTTTGCAACGGAACGGATCTTTCCTTCGTTAAAGGTTCTCTCACGGATCCATGTTCTGTAGTCAGGTTCGTCGGAGATTCTCTCTGCAATGATATCAGATGCTCCAGCAAGTGCTGCAGCAGCGTCAAGTACTTCTTTATCCTTTGCTGCGACCTTATCTGCCTTTGAATCGCTTGCCGGCTCAACAGGTCCTGTTACATACTTTTCTGCTTCTTTTTCAAGAGGCTCAACGGCATCCTGCTTCAGGATATACTCAGCCAGAGGCTCCAGACCTCTTGCCTTTGCTGCTGATGCTCTTGTCTTCTTTTTCTGTTTATACGGACGGTAAAGATCCTCGACTGTAACAAGCTTTTCAGCCTCTTCGATCTTCTTTCTGAGCTCATCTGTGAGCTTACCCTGCTCATCGATTGCTGAAAGAACAGTCTGCTTCTTTTCCTCCAGAGAACGGAGATATGAAAGACGCTCATCGAGATTTCTAAGCTGTTCATCATTTAATGAGCCCGTTACTTCCTTCCGGTAACGTGAAATGAACGGGATGGTGTTTCCTTCATCGATAAGCTTCACTGCTGCATCGACCTGTTCCCGTCTGATCTTAAGTTCCTCTGCGATCTTCGCGTTAATTTCCATCAGTCTTTTTCGCGCTTTTTGCGCTCTCCTTTTTTTATCCGGTTTCCCGTAAACGTAAATTTTATTATAATCTTTATTTCATTTTTTTACAAATGTAAACAAATTCACTAGGCTCGACAAAACCTCGCTAAGTGCTCCGCACAAAAAGCCCGATGCAAAATTGCACCGGGCTCTGATATCGTCATTTTTTAGTTAGTCCTCAAGACCAAAAGCTTCATGAGCTGCGTTCATTGCGCGCTCTGTATCCTTTTCATCGATAAGAACTGTTACACGGATCTCAGATGTGGAGATCATGTTGATGTTGATGTCTGCATTGTAGAGGCACTCGAACATCTTTGCTGCTACGCCGGGAGTGCTCATCATTCCTGCACCTACAACGGATACCTTTGCAACATTCTTTCTCATGTCAACTTTCTTTGCCTTAAGTACCTCAAGATTGTCCTCAAGAAGCTTGTAGCACTCATCTGCCATATCTTCCGGTACTGTGAAAGAGATATCCTTTGAACCGTCGCGTCCGATAGACTGGAGGATCATATCTACATTGATGTGTGCTTTCGCGATCATATTGAAGAGCTTGAAAGCTACACCCGGTCTGTCCTCAAGACCAACTACAGAGATACGAGTTGCATTTTTATCGGCTGCTACGCCGCTGACAAGCATTCCTTCCACTTTAACAACCTCCTTAATTGTTGTTCCTTCTGACTCATTTAAGCTGGAGCGTACCACTAAGGGCACGTTATATTTCTTTGCAAGTTCTACTGAACGATTATGAAGCACGCCTGCACCTAGTGTTGCCAGATCAAGCATCTCGTTATAGGTGATTTCTTCCATCTTACGCGCTTTTTTTACGATTCTCGGATCTGCTGTATATACGCCGTCTACGTCTGTATAAATCTCACACTTATCTGCGTGAAGTGCTGCAGCAAGTGCAACTGCAGTCGTATCCGAACCGCCCCTTCCGAGAGTTGTGAAGTCTTCGTACTTATTTACTCCCTGAAAACCTGTGACAATGACGATCTTTCTTCCTTCCAGCTCATGCTGAATACGCTCTGTGTCGATCCTCTTGAGTCGTGCATTTCCGTACACGCTTGTTGTGTGCATTGCTACCTGAAATGCGTTGAGAGAGATTGACGGTATTCCCATTGTGGCAAATGCCATTGCCATGAGTGCTACAGATGTCTGCTCTCCTGTTGTGAGAAGCATATCCAGCTCTCTCTTTGGCGGATTGGGATTGATCTCGTGCGCCATGTCGATCAGCACATCAGTCTGCTTTCCCATTGCGGAAAGTACCATTACTACGTCATTTCCTGCCTGGTACTCTTTTGCGCAACGGCGTGCTACATTAAAGATTCTTTCTGCGTTTCCGACGGATGTTCCGCCGAATTTTTTTACAACCAGCATTTATTTCTCCTCCAAGGTTCCGATTCACTGATTTATACGGATCCTACTGATCACATCACCAAAGGTCTCTGATTTATCTGCAAATTCCTTCTCTGTTAAAATACCTGTAACAATACCTGCTTCATCAGGAAGTGTATCTATTGTTATAGTTTTTACTGCGTTGAAAAGCTTCTCTGCTTCTTCTTTTCTGGACGCAGGTACACGAAGGAAGAACGGTCTTGTCGCTGTATCATTGGGCGAAAGCTCGAGTTTTTCTGAATCCCAAAAGATACTGATATTTCTGTTTCCATGTCTTACTGCGTCTACGACATCTCCAACAACTGCACTGGCTGTCGGAAGGCTTCCGGCTCCACTTCCATAGAACATTGCATCACCTAGCATATTTCCGTGAACAAATACTGCATTGAACACTCCAGTAACACTGTAAAGAGGATGATCCTTACTTACAAGGAAAGGCGCTACCATTGCGTAATAATTTGTCTTATCGTCGTTTACAACCTTATGACCACTTGCAAGAAGCTTTACAGCCATCTTAAGTTTCTTTGCGTAAAGGATATCTTCCGGAGAAATCTTTGTGATTCCCTCTGTGTATACATCCTCATAACGAACTGTCTTTCCATATGCAAGAGAAGAAAGGATCGCGATCTTCCGGCAAGGATCATAACCTTCAACGTCTGCCTCCGGATTTCTCTCAGCATATCCAAGCTCCTGAGCTTCCTTAAGAGCATCTGCAAAATCAGTACCCTTTTCGGTCATCTCTGTAAGGATGTAGTTTGTGGTTCCGTTCAGGATACCTGAAATCTCATCTATGTCATCTGCTGTAAGTGAACTGTTAAGAGGGCGAATGATCGGAATACCGCCGCCGCAGCTTGCCTCAAAGAGGTAATTTACATTCTTTGATCTGGCAATGTCGAGAAGCTCTGATCCGTGAGCCGCAACCAATTCTTTATTGGATGTGCAAACGCTCTTTCCTGCTTCCAGTGCTGCTTTTGTAAAGTCATATGCAGGCTTGAGACCACCCATTACTTCAACTACGACCTGCACTTCAGGATCGTTAAGGATTACATTGAAATCATATACGATCTTGTCCTGAATGGGATCTCCCGGGAAATCCCTGAGATCAAGCACATACTTTACACGTACTTCTGTACCGGATTTTTTATCAATAAGTTCCTGATTTGTGTTCAGTACCTGAACTACACCTGAACCTACTGTTCCATATCCAAGAACTGCGATTTTTACCATTCTGCATCTCCTTTGATACTTTCAGCATTCTTAATTACTGCTCTTTACCTAAAATTTTTACAGACTGAACTCCTGCATGTGTACTCATTTCTTCGATCATTTCTGATGGATCTCCGGAATTATCAAGTACCTGCAATGAAATCGTCAGCGATGCTACACCGTTCAGCGGGATGGATTGATGAATCGTAAGGATATTGACTCTGAAATCTGCAACGCTTTTTAATACGTCCGACAAGAGACCAGGTTCATCATCCATCTGAACGGACAACGTTATAGTCGTACCTTTGGTACTGTCATGGAAAGGAAAGATGTCATCCTTGTATTTGTAAAATGAACTCCTGCTTATCCCAACTGCTTCCGTGGCTTCCTGCACACTCACAGCTCGTCCTGAATCCAGAAGCTTTTTAGCATTTACAACTTTTATCAGAACATCAGGAATAGCTTTTTCGGTTACTACAAAAAATTTCTGCTGCTCATCCATATTCGTTTCTCCAGCTTCCATTGCGATATGTTCGTACCATAAACACAACTGTGCGTCAATGACAGATATGATACCACACCAATTTTCACAATGCAAGGCTTTAATCAATTAAAGTGTTAAAAATTTAAATAAAGAAAAAGCCGATGTACTCATATTCTAATAAATACATCGGCCTTAATTGTTATTGTTTTTACATCAGTCTATCTGATCCGGCATCTTTCCGCCGTTTGCTGTCCATACGAGATAGCCATTTATGAACGGATCGATGTTTCCGTCAAGGACACTGTCTGCCTGAGCAATTTCTACTCCGGTTCTGAGATCCTTAACAAGCTGATACGGCTGCAGGAAATAGGAACGGATCTGTGATCCCCATGCATTATCCTTTACTTCTCCACGGATCTCGGAAAGCTTCTCTGCATTATTTTCCTGAGCGAGCATTACGAGCTTACTCTTGAGCATCTGCATAGCCTTGTCCTTATTCTGGAACTGTGATCGCTCATTCTGACAGGTTACTACGATACCTGTAGGGAAGTGAGTGATACGGATAGCTGATGATGTCTTATTGATATGCTGTCCGCCGGCTCCGGAGGAACGATATGTATCGATACGGATATCATCGGGTTTGATCTCAACTTCGATGTCTTCGTCAAGCTCAGGCATTACATCAAGTGATACAAAGGATGTCTGACGCTTACCCTGAGCATTGAAAGGACTGATACGCACGAGTCTGTGCACACCCTTTTCAGACTTCATATATCCATAGGCATTTTCGCCATTGATCTGGAATGTGGCACTCTTAAGACCAGCTTCGTCACCGTCAAGTGAATCCAAAACTTCGATCTGGAAGCCATGACGCTCTGCCCAACGACTGTACATACGGAAGAGCATACCGCACCAGTCACAGGACTCTGTACCGCCTGCACCTGCGTTGAGACGAAGGATGGCATTTTTCTTATCGTATTCGCCAGAAAGGAGTGTTTTGAGTCTCAGTGTCTCATATGACTCCGTAAAATCTGCATACTCTGCACGGATATCCTCAAGCATGGTCTCATCATTTTCTTCATTTGCCATTTCTATGAGCCCAAACATATCCTCAAACTGACCTTCCAGCTTGTTATATGTATTTACATCGTCCTTGAGGCTTCCAAGCTCTTTACTCTGCTTTGCACTTGACTCCGGATCATTCCAGAAATCCGGTTCTTCCATCTTTCTGCTAAGCTCATCGATCCTGTTTGACTTATTCTCAAGATCGAGTGAGCGATACAGATCCTTAAGAGGCTGACGGTATGTTTCAAGCTCTATTTTCAGATTATCTAATTCTAACACTTATAAATCCTTTCTAAGCTTTTCCTGTTTGGGGGTAGAACAGTCAAGAAACCATCCCCGGCAACCGGGAATGGTTTATCTTTGTTTTACGGAAGGGGATCTGCTCCCGGACGACCATGGCAATTTTTATACTTCAAACCGCTGCCGCACGGGCAAAGATCATTCGGGTAAACCTTCTGCTTATCTCTCTGAACGGGTCCCTTCTGAAGAGAATCGTCCTTGTTTGTTCCTGTTACTTTTGCAACCTGCTCACGCTCAACTTTCTGCTCAACATGAACATGCATGAGAAGACGGATTGTATCTTCTTTGATGCTGTTTGTCATCTGGTCGAACATCTCAAAACCGGTTGTACGATATTCAACTACCGGATTTTTCTGGGCAAATGCCTGAAGTCCGATACCCTGACGGAGCTGTTCCATATCATCGATATGCTGCATCCACTTACGGTCGATGACCTTAAGGAGTACAACTCGCTCAACTTCACGAAGCTGCTCTGCTTCAGGGAATTCTGCTTCCTTGTCCTCGTAAAGCTTTACAGCCTTTTCCTTGAGGTAATGCTTGAGCTCAGCTGTACGCATCTCCTTTATATCCGGAGTCTTTATCGGCTCCATCGGAATAATGGGAAGAAGAAGTTCATTAAGCTCTGTGAGATCCCATTCTTCTGTCTTCTGATCTTCTCCGATCACCATATCCACAGCACTTTCAACAATATCTGTGATCATATGATAGATGGAATCACGCATGCTCTCGCCATCGAGAACCTTACGACGCTCTTCGTAGATGATCTCACGCTGGTCATTATTTACAGCGTCATAATCAAGGAGGTTCTTACGGATACCGAAGTTATTTTCCTCGATCTTCATCTGAGCCTTCTCAACCGCGCGTGTGAGCATCTTATGCTCGATCTGCTCACCTTCCGGAATATTAAGAGCCTCAAATGCAGCCATGAGACGCTCTGAACCGAAGAGACGCATCAGATCATCTTCAAGAGAGATGTAGAAGCGGGACTTACCCGGATCACCCTGTCGACCTGAACGTCCACGGAGCTGATTGTCGATACGACGTGACTCGTGACGCTCTGTACCGATAACATAAAGTCCACCGGCTTCTTTTGACTCTTCATCAAGCTTGATATCGGTTCCTCGACCTGCCATGTTTGTTGCGATGGTAACCGCACCGTGCTCACCTGCATGAGATACGATCTCAGCTTCCATTTCATGGAACTTCGCATTCAGGACCTTATGCTCGATACCGCGCTTTTTAAGGAGCTTTGACAGTTCCTCTGATGCTTCGATAGTAATAGTACCTACGAGGATCGGCTGTCCTGTCTTGTGTACTTCTGCTATCTCATCAACGATAGCCTTGAGCTTTTCTTTCTTTGTCTTAAATACCGCATCCTGTTCGTCTATACGTGCAATGGGGTTATTTGTAGGAATAGTGATAACGTCCATTGCATAGATCTCACGGAACTCTCGCTCCTCAGTATATGCAGTACCGGTCATACCGGCTTTCTTCTTAAACTTATTAAAGAAGTTCTGGAATGTAATGGTCGCAAGAGTCTTACTCTCTCTCTTAACCTTTACATGCTCCTTCGCCTCGATCGCCTGATGAAGACCGTCTGAATAACGGCGTCCCGGCATGATACGTCCGGTAAACTCATCAACGATAAGTATCTCATCATCCTTTACTACATAATCCTTATCCTTAAACATAAGGTTATTTGCACGAAGCGCAAGGATGATACAATGCTGGATCTCAAGGTTTTCAGCATCGGCAAGGTTCTCGATATGGAAGAACTGCTCTACCTTATGCACACCCTGATCTGTAAGATTTACGATCTTGTCTTTTTCATTAACAATGAAATCACCGGTCTCTTCTATCTCGACACCCATGATCGCATCCATCTTTGTGAGCTCATCACTGGATGCTTCACCGCGCTGCATCTGCTTTGCAAGAATATCACATGCCTGATATATAGCAGTTGACTTTCCGCTCTGTCCTGAAATGATAAGCGGTGTACGCGCTTCATCAATAAGAACAGAGTCGACCTCATCGATGATACAGTAGTTAAGATCACGAAGAACCAGCTGATTCTTGTAAATAACCATGTTATCACGAAGATAATCAAATCCAAGCTCGTTATTTGTTACATATGTAATATCACAGGCATATGCCTTCTGACGCTCTTCATTTGTAAGACCGTTAAGTACAACGCCTACTGTAAGTCCCAAAAACTCATGTACCTGACCCATCCACTCTGAGTCACGCTTTGCAAGGTAATCATTAACTGTAACGATTTCAACACCCTTGCCTTCCAACGCATTAAGATATGCAGGAAGTGTGGAAACAAGAGTCTTACCTTCACCTGTTCTCATCTCGGCGATACGACCCTGATGAAGAATGATTCCACCAATGATCTGTACCGGGAAGTGTTCCATATGGAGAACTCGTCTAGCTGCCTCTCGTACTGTTGCATAAGCTTCCGGCAGAAGATCGTCGAGAGTCTCACCAGCTTCAAGACGTTTTTTAAACTTATGTGTCTGGTCCTTCAACTCTTCATCAGACAGAGCCATCATCTCGTCTCTAAGCGAAAGCACCTTATTAACGATCGGCTTTATCTTTTTAAGTTCTCGCTCACTGTGGGTTCCGAATACCTTATCAAAAATACTGCTCATATCAGCCTTTCATGCCAGCGCCTTTCGGCGGGCTCTATACTCCTCATTCTGCCTTACCATATACATGGCTGCAGTAACTGCTTTGGACTGCACTATATGCAACGTTTGCGCAAAACAGCTATATTATTCTAACAGAAAAGGACGACCGCGTAAAGTGCACGCTGTCGTCCCTTTATTAAAACTTGATAAACTTGGTTAAGAAAGATAAAAACTTAATACAAGTTAAAGTGTTCAAAGATTATTCGTAAATCTTTGCTTCCTCTTCCTTATTCATTACACGGAGAGCACCCTGCGCAAGAGCAAGAAGCTCATCTTCTCCCTTGTAGATTGTTACAGGAGCGATAAAGCCAACTCTTTCTTTGATACCGTCTGTAATGTAGCTCTCGTAAGAGATACCGCCTGTAAGAATGATCTGGTCAACATGGCCCTTAAGTACTGCTGCCATTGCGCCGATGTTCTTTGCAATCTGATAGATGAATGCGTTTACAACGAGCTCAGCCTTCTTATCGCCGTCATTCATCATCTTTTCACACTGCTGCATATCGTTGCAGTGGAGATAAGAATTAAGTCCGCCTTCTCCAACGAGCATCTTTCTTACCTCTGCCTCTGTATACTTGCCAGAGAAGCAAAGCTTTACGAGCGGACCTACCGGAACACCGCCAGCTCTCTCAGGTGAGAATGCACCGTCACCGTCAAGTGCGTTGAATACGTCTACGATCCTTCCGTTGTGGTGAGCCCCCCAGGATACACCGCCGCCCATGTGAACTACGATAAGATCAAGCTCGTCATACTTTTTGCCAACCTCTTTTGCATAGCGTCTTGCCATTGCCTTCTGGTTAAGCGGGTGAGAAATAGCTGTTCTCGGAATAGCCTCACATCCGGAAAGACGTGCGATAGGCTCCATCTCATCAACAGCAACCGGATCAACGATGTAAGCCGGAACACCAAGCTCATCACCGATCTCACGTGCAAGGATACCACCAAGGTTACTTGCGTGCTGACCCTGAACGCCAACTTCAAGATCCTTCTGAAGCGCGTCGTTTACGATATATGTACCACCAGAAATAGGCTTTACAAGACCACCACGGCCTACGCATACGTTAAGGGACTTGATATCAAAATTCTGCTCCTTTAAGAAGTCAAGAATGATGTTCTTTCTAAAATCCTTCTGAGCGATGATGGAATCGAACTGTGCGATCTCTTCATTTGTGTGACGAAGAGTCTTATCGAAAAGCATTGTCTCATCCTCAAAAACTGCGATCTTTGTGGATGTTGAACCCGGATTGATGATCAGTGATTTGATTGCCATGAAATACTTCCTCCTTGATATTTTGATTATATCAGTTTAAAAAGGTTGATCAATTCTGATGCTTCAGATGCTCTGCAACTACAGATGCGAGAGCGATGGAATTAACCTTTGTCTCAACAGAGTCTGAACGGCTTGTAAGGATAGCAGGTGCCTTTGTTCCTGTAAGGATGCAGCCATTCTTAAATTCTGTAGTATGAACAATAAACTTATATGCGATATTTCCGGCATGAATATCAGGGAACAGAAGGATATCAGCATCGCCTACGATCTTTCTGTCTGTTGCTCCCTTGTGCTTTGCAGCCTCAGGGAAGATAGCAAGATCTGCGGAAAGAGGTCCGTCTACGATACAGCCCTTGATCTTTCCTTCTTCATTCATCTTTGTAAGCTCAGCTGCCTCAACAGTTACCGGCATCTTCGGATTTACTACCTCAACTGCTGCAAGAGGAGCAACCTTCGGATTTTCGATACCGCAGGCATTACATACATCAACTGTGTTCTCGATGATATGAACCTTGTCCTCAAGTGTCGGATATGTCATGAATGCAACGTCTGTAAGGAACAGAAGCTGCTCAACGCCCTTGATCTCAAATACGCATACATGAGAAAGTGTCTTACCTGTACGAAGACCAACTTCCTTATCAAGAATGCTCTTAAGGAAATCCTTACTCTGGATAAGTCCCTTCATGTACATATCAGCTTCGCCGTCGTGTACGAGCTTTACTGCTGTATGTGCAGCCTGAATGGGATCCTTCTCATCGATGATCTCATAATCATCCATATTCATGCCAAGTCTTGCGCCGATCTCTCTGATCTTATCTGCATCGCCTACAAGAACTGCGTTTGCTATTCCGTCTTCACGTGCCTTTTTTACTGCCTCAAGAACGTTCTCATCCTCTGCTGCTGCTACAGACAGCTTCTTCATGGGAATCGCTTTTACCTGTGCGATGATGTCATCAAAATGCTTGCTCATCTCTATCAGATCCTCCTCTGAATCGAATCATTTGTGATATGCGTTTTAGAAAAACGCCCATTGTTAAAAAAATATCACATTGTTAATTCATTGTCAAGGTCGAGTATTCCTGCAAAGCCGTTATTTGCTTAGTCTTACCTCTATATCCTCAGTGATCGGCGTGTCTTTTGTGATCTCTTCTCCGGTATCCTGTCGTACCCAGTGTGTTCCCTCTTTCGCTCCATGCGGCAGAGTCGGGAGAGCTGTAAGTGTCTCACCTTTTATCACGCCTATGTACGGATCTCTTTCTTCTCCGTCTCCTACAAAATGAGCTACAACTATTACTGCATCCTCAAGCCAGATCTCATCGCAAAACTCCATCCTGTCCTTTAAGAAATTCCGGACTTCTTCTGTATCCTCAGCGATTGACTCTGGATTATCATGCCATCTGAAACCATCCATGTCGTTATTTGATGCGGTTATCGCTGTGAGTTCATCCAATTTGCCATCTAGAAGGCTCTGCACATAAGGCCTGACTTTTTCCTTATACTCCTTTTTAACAAGAGAACGGAATTCATCATTTTTCATGTACAGATCATAGAAAATCATGGTCTGCTGTTTATGATTTGTGTTAAAGGTTATGGTACGTACGGCATCCACCGTATCGTTCTGACCGTTGAGGAGAGTTTTGTCGTAATCCCATGCCGGTCCTGCAAAAATATGTGCATCAACCGAGTCAGCATCCTTATAGAAAAAGGAACTGGTTGAGCCGGAAGCCTCATTTTTTACAAATTCTTCCAGCACATATTTATCAGCAAAGCTCTGCATATCGATAAGATCAGATATCGTACTGTCGCCTGCTGAAGCCATATCTTCCATTTTCTGAAAAAGACCAGCTATATACTGCACTTCTGTCTTTGACGCATATGCAGGACTTCTGACAACGTATCGCTCTCCGCTCTCTGTCTTAAATCTGGAGGGTCTGGAGGAATATCTGTCCACATAGTTTCTCTCGATCAAGTATCCACCGGTATGATCTGCCGGAGTATTGTCGAGGTCAGCAAACGCTATTTCACTTTCTCCTGCGCCTTCTATTTCCGTAGTCTCATAAGTCGCCGGATCTTTAAGGTTAACTCTGCGGTTTTTGTCTTCGAGATCAGTGATATTTAGACGCGCATCATCTATCTCAACCTTTTCAGAAAGCTGATACATGCCTGCATACTCACCGTTGAAATAGACATCTGCCATTACCGAGTCTGTTGTACCTCTGAGTCCCTCAGCCTCCGCCATACCATTTACGATCATATTTCGGACTTTTGAAACATCCAGAAGATTTGCAATGAGTAACCAGCTTCTTGCCTTTGTCATCCCGAGAAGCGGACTTGATCTGTGAACCTTTATCTGATACGGACGCTTTTCCAGACGCCAGGATGTATTTCCATGACCGTGGATCATATCCAGGGCTCCTGTGAAATCCACTGTCCCATCAGCAGTAAATATGGTCATCTCACCTTTTTCAGTGTTTTTCTTGGAGAGATTCAAATGGTCCATACTTCCTGTTTCTGTATAAATAAATGCTGCCGGCAGGTTTTCAGACTGCATATAAACTATCTTTCCATCAGCCAGTACATTTCCGCTTCCTGATACAAAGCGGACCAGATATGTCTCATCTCTGTTTAAGCCTGTAAGATAGCCTCCGTTCGGGATATTTTGCAGATTCCCGTTTATATCCTCTATTTCAAGGTGATCCGCACCACTGAAATGAACCGGTGACTCTGACAGCTCTGCACATGACGGCAGGAAAAAATACCATGCATCAGAAGCATGATTTTCATCATAATATGCCTTTATGACAGACCCGCTTCCGTGACCGTTAAGCTCGATCGACAATGTTTGAAAATATCCTGTGTCCTGCAATTCATCTGCATGCTTCCAAATGATCAGGATAAGAGGGATAAACGCTGCGAGAAACAGTAGTATTATCCCCGTACGTCTGCGGTTCATAATGTCACTTCTCCGTCATGCTGCAGAACTGATGATGAATATACGCCTTCTACTCCTGCAACAGCCTTCGCAAGTGCTTTTTCATCCTTTGTACGGACTTCATAAACTACATCTGTTCCGGATGCAGTAATATTTCTGGACTTTACTTTTGAAAAAGCTGCGTTGTTATTTATCGCATTTTCAAGGGCAATCTCTGTTTCATCGGAGTTTGCCATATTTACAACAAGGAGCTTTTCCTACCGGAATAAACTCAAGAACAACGATCATCAGTGTGATCACCAAAGATGATATGATCGCCACTTCAGTCATTCCTGCTCCACACATGATACCGATGCTTATCGACCAAAACATAAATGCGAGATCCATCGGTTCCTTAACCGCTGTACGGAAACGAACGATAGAAAGCGCACCTACCATACCAAGTGAAACTACAAGGCTGGACTGTATCGTAAGGATTATCGCTGCTGTGATCACAGCAACCGCAGATAATGAGATGTTGAAATTTTTTGAGTAAAAAGTCTTTCTGGTCACAGCTCTATACACAAAGAAAATGTATAAAGAAATAATACATGTCACTGCAAGCGCAATGATTATCTGTGTTGTTCCGATGTCCTGTCCTGAAAAGCCCTGTAAAAATGAGTGCTTAAAAATGTCTCCGAATTTCATGTTGTACCTTTCTTGTGTTTGATGTCATATTTTTTTCAAAAAACTTATATCGCAGCCACTTCTCTTCTCGAATTCAAAGAATATCTTCTACAAAAATAGTACTTGGAAAAAGAAGTGTACCTAAGCGTATTATTTTGTATGACGCTTTTTATGCTGTCCGGGAGAAAACCGTCGTACTTTACTTCCAACAGTGACTGCCCTACCGGAAGAACCGGACGCACCGGCAGTTTTTCAGAAAAAAAGTATTCAAATCTTTCTGATGACGAGATCTTCCTGTCAAAAGTAATACGCACGTTTCCAAGCGGATATATGAACGGAAGCCGCTCATACTGAACTATAACCTTTGGTTTTAATCCATCCGTAAGCCTTAAAAGCAGCACTCTGCGAAGAAGAGGTTTTGTATTCTTGTCTGTTATCTTTTCCGCAGCACCTTTTCCCGTCATCAGAATGTCGTATTCTTCCAATGTGATACGTTCCGAGAGCTTCTTTGTCATGCCGTTCTCTTTTATCTTGCACTCCAAAGATATAAAAGACTTATCACAGTTATACGCTCTTATCCTGAATTTGTGCCTCGGATCAACCCCATCTTCATTAGAATCAAAATAATGATCATCTATATCATCAAAATAAATGCTTCTAATGAGATATGTCCCATCCGGTCTGGTATGACCATCTTTCCTTAAAATACCTGTAAACCTTGCCTGAAGTATTCTCATCGACGCGTCTGTGCCAAAGTATTTTAATTCATGACGCCAGCCGTGATCATCGGGATTTCTGCAATTATTCCAGAACATTCCGTTCTTATCCTCCAAATTAATCTTTTTTTATCAGTACCATATCCTTGTTGATCACTGTTTTTTCGTCAACGATCTCTCCGGTTTCCTTATCTTTCCAAATCGTCGGATCATCAGACTTACCAAAATTCGGCATTATAGATATGGACTCTCCGGCCGCAACTCCTACATACTGGCTCTTATCCTGATCCGGTATTTCAAACCGGACTATACATAAATTGCCTTCCGATAACCACACTTTATCAAGAAAAGCTATACGCCGGGTGAGAAAACCACGTATAGTCTCAACGTCTTTTTCCTCTGCGCCGCATTCCAGTCCCCAACGATAAGAATTCATATCATCATCGTTTTCTACCGCTTCGAAATAATCCTCAAGCCCTCCGTTTAAGAGACTTTCAACATACGGGCGTATTTCTTCTTTATAGAACCTTTTTGCTTCTTCACGGAAGCTCTCATGATTCTTCCAAAGTTCATAAAAAATGTAAGTATTCTCTGAGTGATTTGTGCAGAAATCCAAAGTTTCCGGATCATTCAGTGATGGGTAAAAGGTGTTTCCCATGGTCTGGTCATAGTCCCATATAGGGCCTGCATACACCAATGAATTAATATTGTCAGAATCCTTATAAAAGTACGAACTTGTTACGCCCGCGCCTTCATTTTTTAAGAATTCTTCAAACACATATTTATCAGCAAAGCTCGTCATATCTATGAGATCAGACATGTCTTCTCCGGAATAGGCTCTGTCTTCGATCTTCTGAAAAACATCGGCTATATATCCGACCTCATCAACAGAACTGTACGCCGGACTTCTAAGTACATATTTTTCACCACGCTTAGTAGTGAATTTGGTTGCCTCCGCCGCATACTTTGGACCGTAATCATGCTCGATAAGGTATCCTCCGGTTATGTCTTCCGGCTGAACTTCAAGTTTTACGCCTACCTGCTCCGAACCATCTTCTCCTGTGGTTGTTACTTTTTCTGCCGATTCTGCAGGTATCCGGTTCATTTTGTCATTTTCAGATTCGAGATCAGTTATGTTTACGCGATTTCGTCCGACCTCTGCTTTTTCAACAAATTGATAAAGTCCTCGATATTCCCCATTTATATAGACTTCCGCATATCTTAACTCCGGAGAATAGCCGGGCATGATCGAATCCGCCATATCATAGGCAACTGCATTACGCATAAGCGAAGCATCCAGGGCATTTGCAAGCATTATCCATTTTTTTGCAGAATTCATGCCAAGGATCGGGCTTTCTTTATGAAGAGTTATCTGATATGGACGCTTATCCTGAAGCCAGGTGGAATTTCCATGGCCTCTCAGACTGTCAAATCTTCCGCTGTAATTAAGTTCTCCGTCAGCTTCGATTATTTTCAGCTTTCCGCCCTCGGAATTGCCCTTTTCAGCATGAATGTGATCCAACGAACCACTTGCTGTAGTGATATATGCAGCAGCGATATCCTTACTTTTCTTAAATATCAGATTGCCCTTTTCGCGGACTTCACCGTTTTTGTCACAAAATGCGACGGTATACTGCTCATCGATAGTGATCTCAGGCAGTTTGTCACCACTGCTTATCTTTTTTTCTGTACCATCAGCATTTGTAAGAACTATGTGATCCCTGTTTTCGAATGTCACGGATATACCATCATTATCTGCAAAAGACGGCAAAAAAGCATAGTATTCCGTCGGTGTGACACGGACATCTCCAAAGCACTTCACAGATCCTGTCTGGCCATGCCCCGATGCATAAAATACGAGGTGGTCAAACACTGTTCCCTCTGACACAGATGCTCTGTAATTTGCAAATTTTAATCCTGCCAGTATCGTGAAAAAAGCCGCTAAAAAGATCAGCAGCCCTAATATCAAAATATTTTCTTTTTTTCTTAAAATACGCATGGTGAAATTATAACACGCAAAAGAAAAAAGAGACAGGCACTTTCGTGCCTGCCTCTGCGTATGGACATTAATATTTATTAAGGTTATGGCTTAAATTAAGCGTTTGCCTTTGCTTCCTGCTCAGCCTTGATCTTCTTTGTGAGCTCAGGAACGATCTTGTTGAGATCGCCTACGATACCGTAGTCAGCAACTTCGAAGATCGGAGCATTCTCATCCTTGTTGATAGCGATGATGATGTCAGACTCTTCCATACCAGCTACGTGCTGGATAGCTCCGGAAATACCGATTGCGAAGTATACGTGAGGACGTACAGTCTTACCTGTCTGACCTACCTGCATATCCTTCGGCATCCAGCCGGAATCAACAACTGCACGAGAGCAGGAAACCATACCGCCCTTGAAGAGAGCAGCGAGGTCCTTAAGCATATCGAAGTTCTCCGGTGAGCCAACTCCACGTCCGCCGGATACAAGAACCTTAGCGTCCATGATGTTTGCTACGTTAGAAACTTCCTTAACTACCTTATCGATAGTTACATACTTGTCGTTAGGAGTGAAGCCAGGATTGTAGTTAACAACCTCAGCCTTTGCACCCTTCTTCGGCTCGATCTTCTGCATAACACCAGGACGAACTGTTGCCATCTGCGGACGATAATCCGGACAAGCGATAGTTGCGATAGTGTTACCACCGAAAGCAGGACGAGTCATGAGAAGCTGCTTATGCTTCTGCTCATCTTCCTTACCCGGTACTGCTACGAGCGGGAAATCACCGATCTCAAGTACTGTACAGTCAGCTGTAAGACCTGTATGAACACGAGCGGATACTCTCGGGCCAAGGTCACGGCCGATTGCTGTAGCACCTACGAGCATGATTTCAGGCTTGTACTCGTTGATTGCAGATGCAAGTGCATGTGCGTAAGGCTCAGTTCTGTACTCCTTAAGCTCAGGATCGTCAATAACGATTACTCTGTCTGCACCGTACTCAGCGAGCTCATCTACGAGTCCGCCAACTTCGGAACCGATAAGAACTGCTGTTACAGTCTTGTCGTCAAGGTTCTCAGCGAGGTCACGTGCCTTACCAAGAAGCTCCAATGCGATGCTGGATACTTCATTATCTACCTGCTGAGCGAAAATAAATACGCCCTTATATTCTTCTAATCCCATTTTAGTCCTCCAGGAAATT
The DNA here is from genome assembly GCA_947170415.1 of uncultured Lachnospiraceae bacterium. Lineage (GTDB taxonomy): Bacteria > Bacillota > Clostridia > Lachnospirales > Lachnospiraceae > NK4A144. The sequence continues at coordinate 18,583 of CAMVTN010000035.1, forward strand.
GCTTGCTTAACATTTACTTTTTCATAATACCACGGATTACTTCGCACCTACGGTGCTCTCGTAATCCTAAAACACTCACATTCCGCGCAACAGCGCTACATGTTCGTGTTTTGCGGGTTCCAAGTTCCAAATCCTCTTTGTGCAAGCACAATCGGATTTGTACCTTTGAACCCTGGTATTATCAGATTACGTGCTTCTCTGTGAGCTTTCCTACGATGTAGTTTACTGCTTCAGCCGGAGAATCCGGAGTAACTACTTCGCCCTTACCCTTAGCAACCTTATCGGAAGCCTTAGCGATAACTGTCGGTGAACCAGCCTTACCGATGTTCTCATCAGCAACGTCCAGCTTATCTCTTCCCCAAACAGTTACTTCCTTCTTGAAAGCATCAAAGATTCCGCCCGGAGTCATGTAACGGGGCTCATTAAGCTCAGAAAGAGCAGTAACGAGGCAAGGCATCTTTGCTGTAAGGATGTGATATCTGTCATCAAACTGACGCTTAACTGTTACAGTCTTAGCTGCACGGTCAACCTTAAGCTCCTCAGCGTAAGAAATTACCGGGATATCAAGGTGCTCAGAGATCTGAGGACCAACCTGAGCTGTATCACCATCGATAGCCTGACGGCCTGTGATGATGAGATCATACTCCATGTTCTTCAGAGCGCCTGCGATTGTGGAAGATGTAGCCCAAGTATCAGCACCACCGAGTACACGGTCAGTAATAAGAAGACCTTCATCAGCGCCCATAGCAAGTGCCTCACGAAGAACTTCATCAGCCTTCGGAAGACCCATTGTTACAACAGTAACTGTTGTGTTCTCAGGATCTTCGTCCTTGATGCGAAGTGCTGCCTCAAGACCTGCCTTGTCATCCGGGTTCATAATTGCAAGCATTGCTGCTCTATCAAGTGTTCCGTCGGGCTTAAACTTTACTCCACCCTTTGTATCAGGAACCTGCTTTACACATACAACGATTTTCATGTATTTGCTCCTTTATAATCAAACTAAAATGCTAAGTGATGGTATTTTTGACACAAAACTCGAAAAAAACTCGTTAAGTGTCCACTTTTTATTTAAGAAGTGCGCCGGAAATAACCATTCTCTGAACTTCTGAAGTTCCTTCGTAGATCTCTGTGATCTTAGCATCTCTCATCATACGCTCTACTTCGTACTCTCTGATGTAACCGTAACCGCCGTGGAGCTGTACAGCCTTAGTTGTAACATCCATAGCAACCTCTGCTGCGAAAAGCTTAGCCTTAG
>CAMVTN010000036.1 GCA_947170415.1 uncultured Lachnospiraceae bacterium
TTTTCAGGGTTGCATTGCTGTTTGTTTGTCAAGGTTCAGTTCTGTCGAACCGCTTGGTTACTGGGCTTGCGAGCTGTTTTGTTCGCTGCCGCTCGCGGCGACAGGTGTTATAATAGCACCACATTTATACTCACGTCAACACCTTTTTTTAATTTTGTTCAAATTTTGTTTTAAAACCTAAACATTTACTCCGTTTAATCCCTTGCTTTTCCCATAAATACGGGATTTTTTGCTTTTTTTATTTTTCGAAAAAATTTCGAAAAAGTCCTCATTAAAGGCATTTTATTATCCATAGGAAGCGCGGAATAAGCCGCGCCCCCTGATATTTTTTGTTTGTATTGTCATTATTCTGCCTGAACAAAGGTTACATTTCCATAGGTTCCGGGTGTGATCGAGTCAGACTCAGCGTATGTAATAGTCACCTTCTTATCAGACTTTATGCTGTTGATATCTTCTACTTCTATATGATCTACAGAAGTATCAGAGGTAACAGTCCAGGTTGAGTCAGCATCAAATGTGAGATCTGCTTTACCGGTATCGTCACCATAAAGGATGGTTCCTTCCCATTCGGAATTAACGAATGAAGCTGTAAGAGAGTTTACTCCTGTTCCTATATCAGGTGAACCTGATTCATTTGATGAGTACTCTCCTATATAGAAGTCACCGATCATCTCACATGTTCCATCATCTTCCCCTGTCTTATCCCACTTTGTGGAAGAATTTTCATCAGTAAAGGTGATATTTGCAGCACCTGAGCCCTCGACTGAAACAAGGAGATTATCTGCAGCTGTGTCTGTATTAACTGTATTTTTTGCCGCAGTTTTATTATCACCGCCATCTACATGAATCGATGAACCAAGACCAAAAAAGTTTCCTGCTTCGCTGGGGCCTACACTTGATGTGTAATCCTTTGAAACAAAATCATTAAGGGTCAGTTCAGCACCTTCCTGTGCAAAAACAGAAGCTGTATTTGTATTTGAAGTATCGATATCACTTTCTTCTACTTCATCCTCAGATATTTCTTTATATAAGTATGTACAATAAAGCGATACTATTCCCTGCTCCGGTCCGCTGGTTACATTTTCGCAGTAATTATATACTCGCACCAGGTCATAGTCTTCTCCGTAAACAAGCCCTTCTTTTTCATATACACCGTTTATAGCTTCAGCTTTGGAATAGTATTCCGGCTCATCCGTTGCCTGAGATGAATATACCATTTTATAAAGTTTTCCATTTGCAGAGTAATATTCACCTGTTGAAATACCTACTGTATTAGTATATTTCTCGGTAGAACCTGTATTTACCGCGCAATATTCATATAGACTTTCATCATCTGTATCAGCATCTTTTGCTGCTGCACCCTCTGTTATCTCAGGAGCCTCATAGTCATAAGTACCGGATATTTCCGAAGGGTCTCTGAATCATCCGGATCTTCTTCAAACGTTACTTCTATAGACTTAGAATCTGTGGTAAATGTATAATCCAGATCATATTCGTTCTGACCGACAGCCTCGGTAACTTCCTCTCCGTCTACCATAAGAGAAGCGATCTTGTACTGATAGTCAGATACTATATTAAGTGTTACCGAATGTTTTCCATCCAACATACCTGACGGAAGTGTATATGTTCCGTTCGGCTGGATATATCCGTTTTCTCCTGCAGAGATGGTGAACTTCACAGAACCATCTTCGTCATAGCTTGTAAAGTCACGTGTGCTGTCCCCTTCTGCAAAACTTTCTGCCGCTGAACCGCTTTCACCGTAGAAGGTTCCTGCACTTGAAAGGAATGCCTGATCATCAATAGTCGTTACTGATGAAGGGATGCTCCATCCGCTGGTCGTATTGTAGTCATAGATCATTCTCGCCGATAAAGTAGTCACTCCATCCGGGACAGGCTGTCAGCAGCACTGCCGTCATAACCCCCAACGCTAACAATACATAGAGACGTTTTTTCATCTTTCCCTCTCTTTGCAATGGATAAAAATTATTTACATGAGCAAAAGAATATGTTTTGAAACTTTGACGAACCTTAGAAGCAGGTGTTATACACATTTTTTCACATTTACTTACATTTTTTTGTATTTTTTATGAATATCATCATTTGTAAAAACAGATGTGATAGAATCACAGAAGCGGGCATATTTCCGCTATACACACTAACATTTTTATTGGGAATTTATCGGATTCCCAAATAATATCCGGGGGTAATGACCTATGCGCAACAGAAAATGGTATGAATGGCTTTTGACGATCACTTATATCGCAATGATACTGCTTTGTCTGTATCTGAACCTGCTTACTGATCAGAAGGAAAATATCGCCAGTATCGCAGTGAATATCATCATGTTCATAATAGTAGCGATCATCTTTATTAATTGTGAGAAAAACAGCTTTTTCCCGACAAACAGTGTCATTTACGATCTCAGACGTGTCACTGCTGAAATTCGCAGAGATGCTGAAAATTCCAAGGGATTTTTATGGAATAAATATAGAAAGACTAAGGACGCTTTTTTCGAAAATGATGTATTAAAGGAACAGTTCAGCGATTACTGCGATGAAGTTACACGTATAGAAAACAGCGATAAACCTTATTATAAGTGCGGTATTGAAGACTATATCAATCCGGAACTTACAGACGAACTGCTGCACAGAAATATGCTTAATCAGGTTTCCGGTGCCATGACCGGTCTCGGAATCCTCGGAACATTTATCGGACTTTCACTCGGACTGCAGAGCTTCAATACCGGTTCAACGGCGGAGATCACAAACAGCATCACTCCTCTTATGGACGGTATCAAAGTTGCTTTCCATACTTCCATATATGGAATGATCTTCTCTCTGGTATTTAACTATGCATTTAAGAGAAAGATCGATGAGGCAGAAACTGCCGTACATGACTTTCTTGTTACTTATAAGAAGTACGTCCTGCCGGACACTGAGAATGACGGTCTGAATCGTCTCATCGAACTTCAGAAGCAGCAGGCTACTGCGATTAATGCACTTGCAGGTTCTCTCGGTCCTCAGTTCTTTGACAGCCTGCATGAGGTTATGACACCTGAGTTTGAACGTTTTGACCGCACTATCACAAGCTTTGCGAACATGGCTACCAGAAATCAGCTCGATGCTCTTTCTGTAGTCGTTGACCGATTTATTAAAGAAATGGATAAGGCTCTCGAAAATTCCTTTGCTAACCTCAAGGATACTATCGATCAGACTTACATGACTCAGCAGGAAAATGCCCGTCAGATGCATTCTATCCTGAAGGCTACCGAATCCGAAGCTGCAAATTTCAAGATCATCGAGCAGGAAACATCCGCTATCGCAAGGTCTCTTGATACCTATACAAAGGATATCAAGGGCGTCATGGAACAGCTTGCCGGAAATATGGCAGTTCTCACTTCTCTTTCTCAGACAAACACAGAACATCTGACAGAGGAACAGAAGTCCATAGATGAACTGAAGAGATACAACAAGGCGCTGGATAATGCTTCCAGTATCCTGGCTGCAAAGCTCCGTGAGCAGGAAACCATGCTGGAATCTATGCGAAAGGCAGTACTGAAGCTCCCCGGTGACGTATCAGGCGCTACTGATAACCTGAACAATGCCTGTGCACGTGCTGCTGAGGCAGTTAACGATCTCACAAATACCGTTGATCATCTGACACTGGAACTTCATAACAAGGCTCAGAACGGAAGAAGGTAAGCCATGTCTAAATTATTCCGAAGAAAACATGATGAGGAGACAACTTACTGGCTCTCCTACTCAGATATGATGGCCGGACTCCTTCTGTGCTTCGTTCTGATCATCGCTCTCAGTGCACTTCATTCAAATATTATTTTTGATCAGAAACAGGATGAACTCCTTGGAAAAGAGAAGGAGCTGCTGGTTCAGTCTAATGAGCTTGATCAGGAAAAGCTGACTGTTTCATCCCAGCGGGCATTACTTGATGATCAGCAGAAAGCACTTATCGCGCAGGAAGAAAAACTTGCGTCTCAGGAAGATAAGCTGAATCAGCAATCAAAGCTTCTCGGTGAATTACAGGCACTTATGGATTCACAGCAGGAAAAACTGGACAGTATCATCGGTGTAAGGACGGAACTTGTAAAGGCTCTCAAGGAAGAATTTGATGATTCCGATCTGGAAGTCGAAGTAGATGCCCAGACCGGTGCCATCACTTTTAATTCTAATATTCTCTTTGAGTATAATAAGGATGCTCTTAAAGAGGGTGGAACCGAGTTTCTGGACGAATTTTTGCCCCGCTATGCAAGCGTCCTCCTCGGTGATAAATACAAGGATTATATTTCAGAAATAATAATCCAGGGACATACTGACCAGAACGGTACATACCTATATAATCTGGATCTGTCTCAAAAGAGAGCCTATTCTGTTGCAGAATACTGCCTGGGTGATGACAGTAAGGTACTGGATGAGAAAGCTCTGGAAAATATGCGCTCCGTCGTTTCCGTAGGAGGAAGTTCCTACAGTGATCCTGTTTATGATGATGACGGAAAGATCGATGAAGATGCTTCAAGACGTGTTGAGATACTTTTCCGCTTGAAAGATGAAGAGATGGTTTCCGAAATGATGGAGATCCTTAATTCCGAGAAGAGCGATAACTCTCAGGAAAATAACGAAGATCACGAAAGCAATGATAATGATGGATTTTATGATTAACCCATACTTTATCACTTGACTTTGTTAAAGTGCGTGATTATTATTATTCTCAACATATGATGACAGGGTCAACCCGACATTTACAGAGAAGGAGCATACATGATCGAACGCACTACTTATCATGATGATTATATACTGGCCAGATACTTTGGGCAGTCATCCAATTATACGGATATCCCAAATGAACTTTATACTAAATATAATGTAAAGAAAGGACTTCGTAATGAAGACGGTACCGGAGTACGTGTAGGACTGACAAGAGTTGCTGATGTAGTTGGATATCAGATGGACAAAGACGGCAAGGTTGTTCCATGTGAGGGTGATCTGCTGTACAGAGGCTACAGCATCAGAGATCTCATCAACAACCGTCAGGGCAATTTTGGATTTGAAGAGGCAAGCTTCCTTCTGCTCTTTGGTTTCCTGCCGACAGCTCAGCAGCTTGATGATTTCAAGAAAACTCTTGCGCTCCGCTATGATTTCCCTGATAAGTTTCTTGTAAATGAGATACTTAGAGCTCCTTCCAATAATCTGATGAACCGTCTGCAGACACTTACGCTTTCTCTGTATAACTACGACGATGATCCGGATAATGTGGAGGTTTATGAGACTTTAAGAAAAGGACTAAACCTGATCGCTAAGTTCCCGGCTCTTGCGTGCTATTCCTATCAGGCAAAGATGCACGAAAGATTCCGTAAGAGTCTCGTGATCCACTATTCCGACAAAAATCTGTCCATCGCAGAAAACATACTGCAGCTTCTCCGTCCCGACGGAAAGTTTACAGAGCGCGAGGCAAGCCTCCTCGATGCAATACTTGTTATCCATGCGGATCACGGCGGCGGAAACAATTCTGCATTTACAGATGTCGTTATCGGTTCCACGGGAACTGACCTCTACTCTGCTATCTGCGGTTCTCTCGGTGCTCTTAAGGGACCTAAGCACGGCGGCGCAAATATCTCCGTTGCTCAGATGATGGAAACTGTAATAAACAAGATCGGCTATACCAAAGACAAGGATAAGGTCGTTAAGGTCGTTAAAGATCTCTTGAACAAAAAAATGTACGATAAATCCGGTCTGATCTACGGTTTCGGTCATGCTGTTTATACTATTTCAGATCCGAGAGCTGAAATCCTTCGTGAACTCGCACGTAAGCTTGCTATCGAAAAGAAATGTGAGGACAAGTATAACTTCTACAAGCTCTTTGAAGATACAGTCCACGAGATAACCGCCGAAAAGAAGGGACGTGCACTTCCGACTAACGTTGACTTCTATTCAGGATTTGCTTACGAAATGCTCGGTATCCCTGTAGATCTCTACACTCCGCTCTTTGCTATTGCAAGAGTATCAGGCTGGGTTGCTCACAATATCGAAAACAAGCTCTATGACGGACGTATCATGCGTCCTGCGACAAAATATGTCGGCGAACATCAAGATTTCGTTTCTATTAATAATCGCCGATAACAAAAAGACCATCTCGGTACAGTTTAATCCGTCTTTTATAAGTGTAAAAAAAGTGATGGTAACTGTTCATAACCCGGAAGTTTCTGAACAGTTACCATTTTGTCTTAAATCTTTACTTTAAGCGACTTTTTGTATTTCTTGCCATTAATGATGACTGTGATCTTTGTCGTTCCTTTGGAAAGAATTGTTATCTGTCCTTTGTCGTCAATGGCTGCGACTTTTGTCTTTGATGAGCTGTATGAAGTGATCTTTGCGTGGGTCACTCCGCTCAGCATCTCGGATACGTTGAAAGAAGCCTTGCTTGTGACAGTCTTTGAATTCATAACAGGCTTTTCTACATAGATGTTTTCGAAAGTCTTTGTTTCTCCTTTCTTTCCTGTTGCCGTGACTGTTACGAGTCCGCTCTTCTTAACCGTAGCCTTTCCGCTCTTACTTACCTTTAATACTTTCTTGTCGCTTACGGTGAACTTCTTTACCTTGAAGTCTGTCTTAAATACATATTTTCCGCCATTTACAAGAAGAACATTGCCACCCGTGACAGCGCCGTTTGCAGGCTCTGTCGGAGTTTTTTCCTGCTCCGGTGCTGGTGTCGGTGCCGGGTTATCGGGTGTAGGATTTGGGTCGTCCGGTATCGGATTATCGGGCGTCGGATTCGGGTCGTCCGGTGTCGGATCGTCAGGCGTCGGGTTCGGATCATCCGGTGTGTTTTCCTCTACATAGCTTACTTTCCAGCGCACTACGCCTGTTCCTGCTGCGCCATCCTCAGAAGAAATAATAACATTCATGCGGAGCGCTGTTGCTGTGACGGTCTCAAGCTTTATGGTGTTATACTCATCAAGCTTGAAGATATCCTCATTTTCTCCTGTCATTACAGCTTCATGCCATTCACCGTTTTCATCCTTATACTCAAAGCTTATGGATGCAGGTACTCTAGTTCCGCCGCCATCGTCATACCAGAAGATTTCATTGGTATTGAGTTTTACCGGAATATCCCAATTATATGCGATCCAGTGGCTTGAGCCCTGTGGCTGTGACCAGTTTCCCCATCCTTTGCGTGTTCCACAGTTGGACTTTGTGGGGTTATTATCAGGATTGTTTACTCCATCGAGATTTTCCCAGCTTGCAGTATAGTCTGATGCCGGTTCTGCTGCATATTCGAGATGTGCAGGATCTGCAGTTGTAGGAAGTACCTTACCGAAACGTACTACGACTGAGAGATCTTTTGTTACATTTTCTACCTTATACTTATTTTCTGCATAGGGTTTGATCTCTTTACCGTCTACCAGCATGGTCTTAACCTTAAATCCGGATTTGGGTACTGCAGTGATCTCAAGTGTTCCATTTTCTTTGATGAGCTCGGAGTTTACTTCAATGGTTCCCTTATCGGAAGATTCATTTGTAAGTGCAATGCTGTAGTAAACCGCATCATCATTTGACTGAAGAATCTTGAAATAAGCAGAATATGCGTAGTGGTGCGCTCTGTACATAGGCTCAAATGACAGTCCGTTTGTGGTCATCTTTAACGGATCATCTTTGTCCTGCTTTATGGAGGCATCCATATCTTCTGCAAATCTCAGAGTCTTCCACGCGGTTGTACTTGTCTTTCCTACAAGTACGAGGGGTCCATACATTACGCTTGCGACTTCACTGCCATTGAGCTTGTCAGGAGTTGCATCCAGATGATAACCGAACTCTGCATGAACGTTTATCTTATCCCCTGCCTTGACATTCTTAAGCTCTACATAGGTTGAAGGCTCAGCTTCACTGATCACTTCTTTTCCGTTAAGTGTTACTGTGTAACCATTCTCTGCCCAATAAGGAACACGTAGTTTCATATTGAAGGGCTTTGTTTTGCCTTCATCAGATGCTGATACCTCTATCTCCGAGTCTTCTGACGGGAAAGCTGTCTTTTGTGATATCTTCAGACCTTTTTCTTTCCAGTTGAGTTCTGCCGGCATATAAAGGTTTACATAAAGCTCATCACCCTCATGGTAGTATGCTGCTTCCTGATACTTAACATGATTTTCCATTCCTGTTCCGTGACAGCAGGTGAAGCTCTGGTAGTCGTCTGAATAACTCTTATGAACACCGTTACCGATAGGAAGCATGTATGTTACGTTATTGCTGTCTTCCGGAGACGGATCCTGCGATGCGATTATCTGATTGTAAAGCGTCCTCTCATAGTAATCCATGTAAGATGCGTCGTCAGGATCATAGGAATAAAGCTTCTTTGTGAGTTTCAGCATATTGTATGCTGCACAGGTCTCACAGTTCGTATCTGTTGCAATGTACTGCGCCTGCTTTCCTGCTTCTTTGAACTTTTCGCCTGTTCCTACACCACCGATCGAATAGATATAGTCTCTGGTAACTCTGTTCCAGAAGTTCTTAGCTATGCGATAGTAATCTTTATCAGGCTCACCTTTCTTCACAGTAGCCTCATACTCTTCCAGAGCACCGACGATCTGCGGAATATGCTGATTTGCATGTCTCTCATGGATGTCATCAATGTTCTGACTCAGGTTGTTAAAGAACTTTGTATTATCAAAAAACTGCGCTGTTTCAAAGTACTCATCATCCCCGGTAAGCTCATAAAGCTTTGCCATTGATTCATTCATACCACCGAGCTCACCTGCTATATACATATCCCACATCTTTGTACGCTGTTCCGGTGTGGTAGCGGCAAGACGGTCATGTACCCAGCTTCCAAGGTCTTTTGCAATGTCCAGCGCTTCTTTATTTCCAGTATAGGTGTATGCGTCTATAAATCCTGCCTCCAGCTTGTGGAGTGTGTAGTAAGGCGCCCAGATCGTTGCGTAAGGAACATACTGCTCTAGGAGTGCGAACTGATCCGGTGAATATGCACTGATGAAGCCCTTTCCCCATTCCTTTGGATCAGTATTCCATACTTTCTGATCTGTTCCTTTTGTCTTGAAATCTGCCGCATTTCCATCAGTCATGAGCTGAAGAGTACGGAGCTCATGGATCATGTAGTCAAGCTTTTCCTTTATCTCTTTGTCGCCTGTCGACGCATAAGCTATTGCCAGAGCGGAAATATAATGCCCGGTTGAATGACCGCGAAGGAGTCCTGTCGGCTCATCCCAGCCGCCGAGAGGTTTTGCGCCCTTTGTGTCAGTTCCGAAAGTCTTTCGGAAATTGTAAAGCATACGGTCATTATCAAGCTTCTTTAAGTATTTAACGTCACGGGACATATTCTGCGTGAGAATGGAGTCCTGCGCACTGTCGAGACGAACTTCACTTAAGTCAAATCCGTCTGCTTTAAGCTCTGCTTCTGCATCATCAGCTTCTACCGTTACATGAACTTTTATGGAATCGTACTGCACTCCGACAAGCGAGCCGGTAACATCAAACTCTCCAATTTCTGCATATTTTTCTTTGTCAATCGATGACGGCCATGAAAGCTTTATCTTTCTGATACTTCCGTCACTAAAGTGTACACGCGCCTGATTCGGAAGTACCGGTGCAACGCCAGCCTTTGTGGTCACACTTATAGGATCTACGGAAACTATTGACTTTGCGTCCTTCTTTGAAAGAACTTTTATAACAAATTCACGTGTTACTTCTGCGTCACCAAGTTTTGCCGTAGCCGTGAGGGTTACTTCTGCGTCTTGTTCTCCAACTTCAGGTCTGGTGATCTTTCCATCAGAAGTGAGATGCTCTTCATCATTGGATTTCCATGTGATCTCTGACTTATTCTTTGCTCCTGTGCCCGGAAGTTCAAGATTTTCTGTCAGCGCATCCAAATTTTCAAGTTCTATTGCATCCAGATCTTCCTTAGCTCTTTCTTCATCAGAAAGCTCAGGTACAACTGTGATCTTGAAAGTCTTCTCCTCTTCCGCGCCGTTAAGAGTAAGTTTTGCTGTAAGAGTAACTTCTGCCTTTTCTTTCCCAACTTTTGGCTGAGTTACATGAGCTTCTCCGTCTTCGACTTTTATCACATCCTCGTTATCAGATGTCCAAGTGATCTTTGAACCGTTGCTTCCTTTTACAGGAAGCTTGAAATCTTCTGTAACACAATCAGTATCCACATCGAGCACAAGATTTTCTTTGTCTCCCTTAACTCTTGCGTCATCGTCGATATCAAATAGATCTGCCACCTGGCTCTCACTAAGCGCATGATCATATATTGTTACATCCGCAAAATCACCGTTTGTAGGAGCATCTCCAAACTGTCCATAGCCGATATAGCACTTATCAAATGATCCCATCTCTTCAAGAGATTTGCTTAATTCTTTTGTTCCGATGAGCTTTCCGTCAGCGTAAAGCTTCATTGTCTTATCTTTGATGGTTACTGTAGTAAGCACCCACTTATTTTTTTCTATATCTTTATCTGTTCCTGTGGAAACGCCTTCTTCCTTTGTCCATCCGTCTGTAGTAGCCGCTGCCGCATAGCCCTGAAATCCTTCATTTCCACCATTTGACAGCAGATAAATATATTTATCTGTTCCTGTACCAAAGTCCCATATCCTCTGATACCCTGTGTTGGTCTTTAACCGAACCCACATAGAGATGGTTGTCTCTGTAAGGCCATCCAGCGTGCCTACCGGAAGCTCAAGATATCCGCCATCACTGCCCCCCGGAAGCGACATGGCTTTTACTGCTCTTCCATAAATATTTGCATCCATGATCTTAAACCCGCCTGCATCATAATTCCTTATAACACCGGCTTTTCCATGGCTTGTGGAATCATTGATGATTGTTGAATCAACCTTTGTAAAGTCATAAAGCAGTACCAGATTCTCATCTGCGATATCGCTTTCTGCCGATGCAGTAACCGTTTTTTCGTCAGTTAACTCATTTTCTGCTTCAACGGAAGACTCTACGCTTTCAACCGTTGCTGCATATGCAGGCACAGGAGCTGCCCCTGCTATCATCGCAGCGGAAAGAAGCACTGTCATTCCTCTGCTCATCCTTCTCCTGAATAAGTCCTTCCCCAACTTTTGATACCTTCCTTTCGTAACATTTGATAAACTCGATAAACCGTTTGATTAACCGTTTAATCATTTCATAAATCAACGTTATCACAGGTAAGGGTAAAAGGCAACTTTGTCATTTCCTCATAAGACAGCAAAAGGAGCGCGTAAAATCGCGCTCCTTGTTTATAAGTCATAATTCAAAATCTGAATATTTGTGTATTATTTTAAAAACATCTTGTATTGTCACCAGTTTTTGTACGGACATCTGCTGCTATGTACTGCTGCACGAAGTTCTACGAAACATCCGCAGGCAGTACAGGTGCCATTATTCAGGTATTCACAAGCACGGCAGGTATCGAGACGCATCTCGTAAATATGATCCTGCACCTTTTCTCCCGGAGACATCATATTAAGCACTCTTTTGATATCGCGTTCATAAGATGCCGGATCAATTTCTTCAAGAAGACAGCGATAGCATCTGTTTCTAGGATTAGCAGTTACTTCCCTGACGTTCATTTTCAACTTCTCCTTCAAGACAAAGAAACCCTTTACATCTGAACAGATATGATACTGCATTTCGGGATCGTAAATTCTGCGTTGTTTCCGTTAATTCTTACACCGTCGAACTCTTTCTTTACGACATTTTCAGGTTCTTCAAATGTATTCTTATCGTGAACATCACCTGTCAGAATATATGCAGATGTATCCTTCACTTTTTCCCCATCGATCTCAATGCTCAATGGATAATCGTTTTCAAGATCCATATTTGCGATTGTGAGCGTTATCACTCCGTCTTTTTCAGATACAGAGTACTGCAATGCAGGTACAGGATTTTCTACCGTTCCGACAATTTCATTTCCTGTAAGAGTACTGTCCAGAAGCTCTCCGTCCTGATGTTCCTTATACATATCAAAGACATGATAGGTTGGCGTAAGGATCATCCGGTCACCTTCCGTAAGGATAAGCGACTGAATGACATTCACCATTTGTGCGAGGCAGGCCATCTTTACGCGGTCACAGTGATTATTAAAGATATTTAACGATACTGCTGCGACAAGCGCATCTCTCATGGTATTTTGCTGATAGAGGAAACCGGGATTTGTGCCAGGTTCAACATCACACCACTCGCCCCACTCATCAACGATCATTCCTATCTTTTTCTCGGGATCGTATCTATCAAGGATCTCACCGTGAAGATTTATAAGGTCTTCAATGTAAAGTGCCTTTTTCATTGACTGATAGTACATCGGAATATCAAAATCAGTAGCACTTCCCTTATTTTCCCATCCGCCGGGATGTACATAATAATGCAGACTCAGACCATCCATGAAACCATGCAAAAAATCCGGAGAAGGTGCTTTGAAGCAGGTGGACAAAACGCCCTCTGTCCAGAAGGTATCTGCCACATTCGGGCCTCCGCAAACCTTTTTTATCGGCTTTTTAGGGTCATACTGACGAACGAAGGTCTGATAACGGCGGTAAAGATTAGCATAATACTCAGGTGTCATGTTCCCGCCGCAGCCCCAGTTTTCATTTCCTACTCCAAAGTAGTCAACCTTCCATGCCTTTTCATGCCCGTTCTTTTTACGAAGTTCTGCCATGGGAGATACTCCGTCAAAGGTCATGTACTCTATCCACTCGGACATTTCCTGAACCGTTCCCGATCCAACATTTCCGTTTACATAGGTCTTACACCCAAGCTGCTCTGTAAGCTCAAAGAACTCATGCGTTCCGAAACTATTATCCTCTGTAACGCCGCCCCAGTTAGTGTTTACTATCTTTTTTCTCTGCTCTTTCGGACCTATACCATCTTTCCAGTGATACTCATCCGCAAAGCATCCGCCGGGCCATCTGAGGAGAGGCACTTTTACTTTTTTAAGTGCTTCAACAACATCTGTACGCATACCATTTTTATTTGGTATACCGGAATCCTCTTTTACATATATGCCTTCATAGATACCTCGCCCGAGATGTTCAGAAAATTGTCCCTGTATCTCAGGATTGATGTGTCCCAGGGTTTTCTTTCTGTTTATTACAATTCTTGCCATCAGTTCTTTCCCTTTGTCAATACAAGTACATTAAATGAAGCAGGCTTAAGAACTGCGGAAAGTACTCCGTTATCAAGCTTTGCATCGTTTCTGTGTACAGGCTTTACATTTTCTCCTGCTGCGGAATTTACAACCTTCATATCTGTACCTTCCAGTGCAGAAAACTCTGTAACCTTAAAGCCTTCAAAACCGCGAAGATCAACTTCAAATGTTACGTTTTCATCTACGTTTCTGTTTACTGCAAAGATAGCGATCCTCTCTTTTTCAGGGTCGTAAACAGGAACTGCTTCTATATCAGATACATGATCATGTGTGCTTGTCGCATGATCTCCACCCTTTATCACAGGCTGGAGCGCATAACCGCGTCCGTACTTTGATACCAGATAGAAAGGATAGAAAATGGTCTGTCTCCATGCCGGTCCATCATCCTCTGTCATGATAGGAGCTATGACATTTACAAGCTGTGCGAGACATGCTACCTTTACACGATCTGCGTGCTGAAGGAATTTTATAAGCGCAAGACCGTCAACAATTGCATCTTCATATGTATAGTGGTCCTCAAGAAGATGAGGATGCAGGCGCCATGGCATATTTTCCATATCTGCGTTATCCTGCTCATTTGAATGGAACCATACATTCCATTCATCAAATGACAGATTTATAGTTTTATTGCTGTGCTTTTTGCCCTTTACAAAATCGCAGGCAGCTATGACACTTCTTAAGAAAAATTCCAGATCATCGGTCACTGCGAAGAAATCTGCTGTGTCATTCTTTTGATTGCCCCAATACTGGTGGAGTGATACATAATCCACGTAGTCATAAGCTTCATCAAGAACACCGGCTTCCCAGCTTCCGAATGTCGGCATACCTACGAAGGATGATCCGCAGACAACTGTCTCGATGGAACGATCCATCGCTTTCATTGCCTTTGCTGTTTCTGCTGCGAGGCGTCCGTATTCTGTAGCTGTCTTATGTCCCATCTGCCACGGACCGTCCATCTCGTTACCCATGCACCAGAGCTTGATATTATAAGGATCCTTATCACCGTGCTTACGGCGGAGATCTGCATAATAGCTCGGTGTATCAAGGTTACAGTACTCAAGGAGATTCAGTGCATCGGCTGTTCCGCGGGTTCCTAAGTTTACAGCCATCATGATGTCTGTATCTGCTTTTTTTGCCCACTTTGTAAATTCGTTTATGCCAATCTCATTTGGCTCGAGTGTTCTCCATGCAAGATCAAGTCTCGTCCTGCGATCTTCTCTCGGTCCTACTGAATCTTCCCAACGGAAATTGCTGACAAAGTTTCCTCCGGGATAACGCACTATCGGAACATTCAGCTCTTTTACGAGCTCGATCACATCTTTTCTAAATCCCATTTCATCAGCCGCAGGATGTCCGGGCTGATAAATGCCGTTATATACGGCACGTCCAAGATGCTCTATGAAAGAACCGTAAATACGGTCATCTATTTTTGATATAACGTAGTCTTTGTCGACTACCATCTTTGTAATTTCTGCCATAATATCTTCTCCTGCATTTTAGCCTTTCACGGCACCTGTAGTGATACCATCAATGATATATCTTTGGAACACAAGGAATACTGCCATGATAGGAACGATCGCCAGCATAGAACCTGCGATCAGGACATCATAGTTATTTCCGTAAGGTGTAAGGAGCGTATTAAGTCCGATCGTAAGTGTAAATTTGCTTGCGCTTCTAAATACCATCAACGGCCAGAGCATATTGTTCCAAGAACCCATTGCGCAAAGGATCGCCATTGCAGAAAATGCAGGCTTGCAGATCGGCATCATAATGCGAACTGCTATATAGTACTCATTTGCACCATCGATACGGCCTGCGTCCAAAAGATCCTTTGGAAGCGAGATCATATACTGATGGAAAAAGAAAATAGTACTTGCTGCGCAGAGTCCCGGTAATATAACACCTCCCATGGTATCAACAAGCTTGATATCGATCATTTCCTGATAAAGCGGCATCATAAGGATTTCAAAAGGAACCATCATTGTCGCAATGACAAGGATATAGATCACAGAGCCAAGCTTTGTCTTATACATCGTTACGCCGTATGACACAAAGTAACATACGATGAGTGTGAGAAATACTGTAACAAGTGTCAGAACCATCGAATTCTTGAACCACATCCAGTATTTCTTTGAATCTGCATTATTTGAAAACAGATATAAATAGTTATTTAACGATATTTCTGACGGATCCAGATTGAGTGCAAGTCCACGTCTTATAAGTTCCCTTCCCGGACGGAATGATGCGATCAGTCCGCAGAAAAGCGGATACACCAGGATCAAACTTAAGAATAAAAAGAATCCCGTGCAAACAACTGTTGCAACATTCTTTACAGTCTTATTTACATTTTTTTCTTCAACTTCTCTTGAAGGAGCCATTGCTGTAACTTCTGCCATTTTATTTTTCCTCCTTCTTGAACTGACCGTTAATGATCAACTGCGTAAAGTTGATTATCATTGCAAGTACGAGAAGAACTACACCTACTGCACAGGCATAACCCATATCATTTTTCTGGATTCCTCTCTTATACAGGTATCCAACGATGGTAAGTCCGATATTTTTCGGTGAATCATTTCCTGCCCACAGCATAAATGACTCAAGGAACATAGAGAGACCTGCATAGATTGAGATCGTAAGTACGTAAATAGTGGTAGGTTTCAAAAGCGGGATCGTTATATATCTGAACATCTGCCATTTGTTTGCGCCATCGATCGAACCGGCTTCGTAAAGTCCCTTATCTATAGATTTGAGACCTGACATAAAGTACAGTGTGTTTACACCGGTCCATCTCCAGCAGCAAAGTACCAGCAATGCAATTTCCGAAGTCCATTTAACTTTCAGCCATTTAAATGCCGGAAGTCCGATAAGAGCCAGCAGTACATTCATCTGACCTGTTCTGTACTCAGTAAACATCAGACGAAACAAAGTACCGGAAATAACTACAGATGTAAGCGCCGGAACATACATCAGCGCTTTCCATATGCCCTTACCCTTAACAAGTTTTCCATCAAGCAATACCGCATACAGCATAGGAAACGGTATAAGCAGTGCGCAGGTGAGAACCATGTACTCAAAACTATTCGCAACAGCCTGATGGAATACATTATCTTTTAACAGTTTCGCATAATTTTTAAATCCGATAAATTCTCTGGATACGGCCCCGATATTCTGCGTAGACATTACAAATGCTGAGATCAGCGGATATACCCAGAAGATTATAAAAGTAATAACAAAGGGAAGCACAAATACAAAAGGTGCTGCCTTCTGCGAATATAAAAAACTGCCTTTTTTCTTCATAAAGCGTATTTCCTCTTCCGGACAGCCAGTCGGCTCATCCCTTAAATAAAACAGGATGCCCTGCAGACCCAAGGGTCCTCGGGCATCCCTTCCGTTTACTCTTCCAGTTCGATCGCGCCCTGTGCTTCAGCAAGTGCGTCATCTACACTCATTCCATCCTCAAACATCTCATTAAGAGTTGTGTTGCACATATACTCATTGATCGTAGGAGAAATGGATACTGTCATAACTGTTCCGATCTGATCCTTTATAGATGCAAGTACATCATACGGATAGTTGCGGAAGAACTTATTGTACTGGTTGCTGTCGTCATGTGCGAAAGCATCATCTGTCCAGAGAGATGTATTACATACATCAAATCCGAGATCCTGCCAGATAACATTTTCTCCCTCAGGAGACATCTTTGCGAAGCAGAGGAAATCTGCTGCAAGTTCCGGATCGGAAGACTGCTTTGTAACAACTGTACCTGTTCCGCCGATACCTACGGAGCAATTCTGTCCTTTTTCAAATACCGGGCACTTTGCAATGTACCAGTTGCCTGCTTCCTCAGGCATATAGTTTGTAAATCTGGACATGTACCACATTGCCTTAGGGAAAGCTACAATATTGTGATCGAGAATGTTCTGGTAACCTGCCTCCAGATCTGTATGTCCGTCAGGTGAAACCTCTGCAATACCTTCATTGAGCATATCCTGCTCGAACTGGCACATCTTCTTTACTGACGGAAGCTCTACATTTGCCTTGTTATCAAATCCGCCTGTCCAGTCTTCGCCATACTCAGCCATAGCGATCCACTGCCAGTCACATCCGCCTGTATCAACAGATGTCCAGTATTTTCCGTCCGGATTTCCGATGGCATCCAGATACTTCTTTCCAAGTGCCTTCCAGTCATCCCAGGTCTCAACTGCATCGATATCAGCCTGAGAAAGTCCTGCTTCTTCCATCGCTGCGAGATTGTAGTACATAACTGTCGCGCCAACATGGAACGGTGCACCATACTGCTTTCCGTCAGATCCCTTGTAAGCATCGAGTCTGGAAGTCAGCATATCTGCAGCATACGGTGCCATAGCATCATCAAGCGGCTGAAGCCATGTATCAAGACCTTCATAGATATTAGGAACCTGGCCCATCTCTACATCACAGAGATCCGGTGCACCCTCACCGCCCTGAAGTGACATCAGGAGTTTCTGATGCATATCAGCATAAGGATATGTAGTAAATGTAATTTCGATAGTTCTGTCAGGATTTTCCTCATTCCACTTCTGGAGCATCTTTGCATAGAAAGTATTGTGTGCTTCTACGAAAGACCACATTTCCATGTGTGTACCATTCGGATCTCCTTCTGTTGTAACTGCCTCTGCGGAAGCCTCTGCTTCTGTACCTGCTTCTGCCTCAACTCCTGCATCATCAGTTGCCGGAGCCGCCTCGCTGTCTGTCGCAGCCGCGCTTGCACAGCCTGTAAGCATAGAGGCTGCCAAA
Organism: uncultured Lachnospiraceae bacterium; assembly: GCA_947170415.1. Classification (GTDB taxonomy): domain Bacteria; phylum Bacillota; class Clostridia; order Lachnospirales; family Lachnospiraceae; genus NK4A144. The sequence continues at coordinate 17,932 of CAMVTN010000036.1, forward strand.
GCACCTGCCATCAGCGTGCTAAGGAACTTTCTTTTCATAATGTACCCTCCTTAAGAATTCCAAATCTTGAGTAGTAACTTTAGGTTTTTCTGAAATTGTTTATATCAACCTTTTTAGTTTTTCTTGTATTCTTTTAGTTTTATCAAGTTGAACTATACAAGTTGAACATCGCTTTTCAGGTTTAACCGTTTCCTCATGGTCATAATATACAATCGTACTCCCTGCATGTCAATGTTTATTTTAGATTTATTAAATATACTTTTGATTTTTCTAAAATTATGTGATAAAAATATAGACATAAACAAATTATTTTAGTTTATTATTAGATTAGCACGATAAAGCGAACTTTTATTTTAGACTTTTCTAAAGTAACTATTTTTTCAATGAGAGGGGAGACTCTATGCTTCATATTAATTCCGTAGGAGAAGGGCTTGAAATATTTAAGGCTCTCGGATCTGACGTACGGGTCAAGATCATCGAGATACTACTGGATAACAATAACCACATGAATATGAACGAGCTGGCAACAGAGCTCAATATAACTAACGGAGCGCTTACGGCCCACATAAAAAAGCTCGAGGAGTGCGGTCTTGTAAGCACCTCCAATGAGCCCTCAGGTCACGGTAATCAGAAAATCTGCTCTGTTAATCAGGATAAAATACTTATAGAACTTGCTCCGCCAAGCCAGAACGAAAAAATTTACCACACTTCTGTAAAAATCGGACATTACTCTGACTGTAATGTCTCTCCAACCTGCGGACTTGCAAGTTCGTCACACGTGATCGGTGAAGTTGACGATGTCAGATATTTTGCTTCCAACGAGAGATTTGATGCAGACATCCTCTGGTTTACAAAGGGATATGTAGAATATGCCATTCCGAATTTCATTCCTTTTGGAAATAAAGTTGACGAAATAACCTTTTCATTTGAGATATCCAGTGAAGCCCCCGGCTTTAACGAAAACTGGCCCTCTGACATATCTTTTTATCTGAATGATGTTGAAGTTGCGCAGTGGACCAGCCCCGGCGATTTTGGTGTTGTCCGAGGCGCACTTACACCTGACTGGTGGTTCCGTAACTGGAATCAATACGGTCTCTTAAAGATGCTCCAGATAAATAAAAAAGGCACTTTTATCGACGGCTTAAAGAAATCCGACATCACGATAGACGAATTCATGCTTACTGATAAGAGTCTGCTCAAATTCCGCCTGGCTGTACCGGATGATGCAGAGCACATTGGCGGCCTCACTATCTTCGGCCATTCCTTTGGAAATTACAATCAGGACAT
>CAMVTN010000037.1 GCA_947170415.1 uncultured Lachnospiraceae bacterium
CTTACTTTTCCGTATCACTACTATATCTTAAGCTTCACCTTATAAACCGCGGCGCTTTTGCCTTTTCCGTAGATAATACTGATCTTTGTCCTGCCGCTCTTCTTTACTGTAATATTTCCGGCGCTGTCGATACTTGCTACTTCGGGCTTTGAGGACAAATAAGAAGTCGGCTTATTTATCATTTTATCGTTATTTTTGATAAAACTCGTGATATTTACTTTGTCTCCGACTTTCAGAGTCGTGATCTTCTTCGGAATTTCAGGTTTTTCTGTTGTTATGGTCTGTTCCTCAACCTTTGACCATGTGCCGCCCTTTACCTTTCTGAAAAGGGAAACTTTTACAGTGCCTACCTTCTTTACCTTTATCTTACCTTTTCTACTTACTCTTGCAATCTTTCTCTGCGCACGATCTTCAACCTTGAACCTGTATTTATAGTTCTTTTCACCAAATTTCTTGAACATACTGCTGATATTCGATCTGTCCTTTACTACAAATACTTTATGCGTATCTTCTCCAGAGCCACCGGATTCGCCAATCGTAACTATTATACATACTGGTTCAGTCTCTATAGAACCATCATCGCTCACTGCCTTGTACCAGACGTAATAGGTTCCAACTTCAATCGCTGTAGGTATGGATGTTAACCATCCTGTTGTCGGTGCAGTTACGTTATCCTTTCCGATGGCATACATCATTGTTCCATCCTCTGCTTTTCCTGGTGAAACAAGTTCATGTTTCGTTCCTGTGTAGGTTAATCCGCTAACAGCCGTGGGAGGCTCTGTAACTTCAGTTTTATTCTCTTTGACAGTTTTCATATACTTCGCCCTGACAGTAACATTACCTAAAGGTCCTGAAGTTTTCATATTATCTGGTACAGTTGATACATCTACAATTTCAGTCTCGCTGGAATAAACCGTCACCCCCCAGCCAATGGCAACCGTTACTCTTCCGTTGTGACTCGTATCACCGTTACCTATTCCCTCTGTTTGATACTGACTATCAGCAGTTACTACACCTCCAGTTATGTTTATCGTTCCATTTTCATCAGTATACCTTCCACTACCAATTCCAGCGCCATATTTTGCAGTTGCAGTAATCTTTCCACCACTAATGTTTATCACTCCACATGTGCCGCTGTTTCCACCTCCGATTCCAGCAGCATAGGTATCACCTCCGGTAGCAATAATCTCTCCCGCTCTTATAACTATTGTATCAGCCGATTTACCCGGACCTCCACCAATTCCTGCACCACCTCCATTTCCAGTAGCTTTGACTTTTCCTCCGTTTATTGTTATTACTCCTCCTGTTCCGTCACATCCCCCTCCGATTCCTGCTCCGGTATTTTCTGATTTAGCAATAACTTCTCCTCCATTGATGGTTATTACTCCTCCCTTACCTTTATAACTACCACCAATAGCTGCTGCATATGACCCCGAGGTTACATCTATCGTTCCGCTCTCAATTACTACTGTTCCACAGTCCATACCTGGATACACGTCACCAAATTCCTTACTTCCGCCTATTCCAGCACTATTTTTTTCACTTTTCGCAATAAGATTACCCCCGCCACTTATAGTAAGCTTTTTGTCCGGTCCTACTGTAATTCCTTTTGATGCGGTCAATGTACATCCTTCCCCAAGGTTAAGCACGACATCTCCATTTACAATCACCCTATCATCTATAGTCACATCTGCATTAACAATATATGTATTACCATTCTCCCAATTTGTTGTAGTAGAATCAATAACAACCTCTGCCGCCATTACCTCTGTCGGCATTGTCGGCAATGATACCACCACTATAAATAAACTTAAAACTGTCACTATTAATCCCTTTACTACACTTTTCTCACACCTCATTAGTTTTTCCTCCATTTTTCAGTACAGTGAATTCAACACTCGATTAGTTCCCACTAAATGATCCATACAAATAAAACCGTCGCATTTGCGGGCATAGTCCCCTTACAAATTCGACGGTCATCCATCATCAATATATTCTGCTTTACCTAAAAAATTTACGTTTAGGGCATAATCAGCCTGTCCTGTCCTGTCCTGTCCTGTCCTGTCCTGTCCTGTCCTGTCCTGTCCTGTGCAAAGCCTATTTATGTTCCACATCCCTGTCAAGTCCCTTTCTTAGAATTGTTAACTACCCTCTCCACATATATCGTCAAAAAATCTCACTATCTTGACTACTGTAAAAAAATTAACGGTAGTTACCCACTCTGGATAACTGCCGTTAATTTTACTTACGTGCCTTTTCTAATTCTATGATGTAAGGGTCAAAAGTAAATTTTGCCCCTTACTGATGTCACGAATCGCTTCGCTGCCAAGCAGTTCTTCCAACATTGCGATCAGAACATTTTTTGATTTTAGAACAGCTAATCCGACTTTCAGAGTCGTGATCTTCTTCAGATTTTCAGGTTTTTCTGTTGTTACCTGTATTTCCTTGTATCTTTGCCCATCCTTGCAAAAATCCCCCTTTTCTACTACATTTATAGCTAGGAGGGCTTAGCCATGCTGAAAATCGGAATAGGTTATGAAAACTATAAAGAATTTATAGAAAACAATCTTTATTATGTTGATAAGACGCTGTTAGTCCGTGATATTCTTGATAAGGGTGGAAAAGTGACACTTTTCACCCGCCCCAGACGTTTCGGCAAGACACTGGCTCTTTCGATGCTTCGTACCTTTTTTGAGCTTGAATATGACAGAGATGGAACGACCATTGATAAAAATCAATATTTTTCCGGCAAAAAAATAATGCTGTGCGGAGACGATATTCTCTCGAAAATGGGTCAGTATCCCGTTATAAAATTGTCTTTGAAATCCGCCAAACAACCAGATTTCCGTACCGCTTTTTTCAAGCTTAGAGAAGAGATAATAAGTGAGTTCGACCGTCACGACTATCTTGTGAACTCCGACATTTTAAGCCCTAAGGATAAGGAGATATTTAATAATCTCTTGAACGGTGAAATCCTATGGAACAGTAAAAGTGAAACGCTTCATACCAAAGAAGATCAACAAAAAGCATTCATCGAGGAATGCGGCAAATATTCCACATCATTGAAAACCCTGGCAACACTCCTGAAAAAACACCATAAAAAGAATGTGATAATACTTCTCGATGAATATGATGTTCCTCTTGAAAATTCCTATTTTAACGATTTTTATTCTGATATGGTTAGCTTTATCCGTTCTCTTTTTGAGTCGGCGTTAAAAACCAATGATGCGCTTGAATTTGCTGTAGTTACAGGATGCCTGCGAATCAGTAAGGAAAGCATATTTACGGGGCTCAACAACCTTGAAATATATTCAATAAGAAATGCCGGATTTGATGAATACTTTGGCTTTACCCATGAAGACGTGGTGAAAATGCTAAAAGAATATAATATTACCAATGCATCAGATATATTAAAAGAATGGTATGACGGCTACCTTTTCGGGAATACCGAAATCTACAATCCCTGGAGCGTTATAAAATATATAAAAAGTCAAGTTGAACAGCCGGGCTGCTTCGCTGAACCCTACTGGTCGAATACTTCGTCAAATTCAATAATCAAAGATATGGTAAAGAACGCGGATGATAATGCAAAAAGAGAGCTAGACCTTCTCGTCAACGGCGGAACGATAGAAAAACGTATCCACGATGATATTACCTATGATGATATTTATGCCGAACCTGATAACCTCTGGAATTTCCTTTTCTTTACAGGATATATGCGAAAGGTTTCTGAAAGAAAAGTCGGCAGGGATATTTTTATGACCATGCGTATTCCTAATGAGGAAATAGCATCTATCTACGACCATCAGATAAGATTATGGTTTGACGATATCGTAAGAGCGACCGATCAGAATGCTTTCCGCCAGGCTGTCCTGAATAGAGACACCGATGCTATGGAAGATTTCCTGACATCACTTATGGAAAAGAGCATAAGTACTTTTGACTGCTCTGAAAGCTTTTACCACGGACTGCTGCTTTCACTCCTCTGCGGAGTTCCAAGATATACCCCAAGATCTAATCGTGAATCGGGCGATGGACGTCCCGATATTATTCTTTATCCTGACCGTCCGAAGGATCCCGCATTGATCTTTGAACTCAAGACTAGAAAGAAATTCAACGAAATGGATGCAGGGCTCAATGAGGCATTTGATCAGATCAAAGAAAAAAAATACGCCGAAGGAGTCATCGAAGACGGCTATATAGGCTCTGTTTCCTTTGGAATATGTTTCTGCAAAAAAAGCTGCATCATCGGACTGCTAAATTGAATAAAGAGAGCTGCCGCATTAAGCAATTAGTGCGACAGCTCCTTTTTGTGACAAGCTTTATTAAATCTTTAGTATTACATATCTTATGACATAGTATAAAAGCACCAGCCCACAATATATGAGCAGCAGCTGGTATTTGTTGAGCGGTATCTTTACCTTTCTCCAGTCCTTTTTTTCTTTTTTATTTTCGGTAAGTTCCTCTGTAATAGGTTCATTATGTTCTGCCATAGTACTCCCCCCGTTTCATCATAGCCTTTTTGACAGCGTTCTTTATCTTTAAAGATAAAATACCCGGCAGGAAAACTCAACCGTTCCTGTCGGGTATTATGTTCATTTTACTGTACACTGTGTTACAGTTCAGAGGTAGCAGGAAGCGCTACGCCGCTGACTGCGTAAGAAAGTGAAGTGGGTGTGAGCGCATTTTTCGCCGCAGGCGAACTCTCATAAATGCGCGAAGTCGTTACTGGAACGAGCTGATAGCGAGTGAACAGTGACAGTATCAGACTCCACTTGCACCGTAGTTTGCGAGTACTCTGGCTGACGGGTCATTTACGTTGCAGCCGGGCCACTCTTTGTTTGGCATCCAGAAGTCAGGGATCATCTCAGACTGTCCGGGATAATATTTCTCGAATATCTCACGATACAGCAGACTTTCTTTTGTAAACGGAGTTGCATGCTCGTACTTTGCTGCGATAGCCTGCCACTCATCATCTGCATACTTCTGCTCTGCATACTCTTTGATGTCATCAACAAGAGAATGACCTACCGCATCAGAGAAAGCTGCTTTTTCACGCTGTACGATGGACTCAGGAAGCCATTCGCCCTTGTCGAAAGCATGACGGAGAAGATACTTACCCTTTCCATAGGTGTTTACCTTCACTTCAGGTGTAAGACTCATTACATACTCGACGAGATCCAGATCTCCGAAAGGCACACGCGCCTCGATGGAGTTTACAGAGATACAGCGATCGGCGCGAAGTACATCGTAATAGTACAGCTCACGGATACGCTTCATTGCCTCTTTCTGGAATTCTGCGGGTGACGGAGCAAAATCAGTATATTTATATCCAAACATCTCGTCAGAGATCTCACCTGTGAGGAGAACCCTGACATCCGTGTTTTCATGGATATACTTGCACACAAGGTACATTCCGATACTTGCACGGATAGTTGTGATATCAAAGGTCGCAAGGGTCTCTATTACCGGCTCAAGCGCTTCAAGCACATCTTCTTTTGTTATGATCACTTCTGTATGCTCTGAGCCAATAAAATCAGCTACTTCACGGGCATATTTCAGATCGATCGCATCTACATCCATTCCGATAGCAAATGTACGGATCTTCTTTCTCGGGTTGATACGCTGTGCTATAGCACATACCAAAGATGAATCGAGTCCACCTGACAGAAGGAATCCAACCGGAGCATCAGCATCCAGACGCTTTGCAACGCCTGCAACCAGCTTTTCACGGATCTTCTCAGATGCTGTATCTGCATCATCCACGATGTAATGATGAACTGCTGCCGGATCTGCATATCTTACAAATACGCCGTCCTTATAGTAGCAGCCGGGCGGGAACGGAAATACTTCTTTTACAACTGGAAGCAGGTTCTTTGCTTCGCTCGCAAATGCGATGGAACCATCCTCCAGATATCCGTAGAAAAGAGGACGGATTCCGATCGGATCACGGGCAGCGATAAACTTATCTGCTTCTCCGTCATAAATGATCATTGCAAATTCCGCATCCAGCTTGTCAAACATTGCGACACCGTACTCTTCGTACATAGGAAGAATGATCTCACAGTCAGAGTTACTGATGAACTTATGACCTTTACCGATCATATCAGCTCTCTGTGCACGGAAACCATAGAGCTCACCATTGCAGACAACCATGTTTTTCCCTGAATGGAAAGGCTGCATACCATAAGCTGTAAGTCCCATGATCGCGAGACGGTTAAATCCGAGCCAGCCCTCTCCCGCTTCCTCAAAACGGGTCATATCCGGTCCTCTGGATATTGTAAGCTCAAGACATTTTTTTGCTGTTTCTTCCGGAATGCTTCTTTTTTCAAAACCAATGATCGAACACATAGTTATACCTCACCTTTCGGCAGCATGCTCGCTACCATGCATTTTTTCACGAGGTTACTGTTCACAAACCACCCGATCTCCTTTTCTCAGGTGTTGTCCAAGGAAAAACCGACTAATCTCTCAAGTCAGCTAACTTTTCCCACTGTGAAAAATAACCTAGACATCGGAACAGTACGGGTCATCGCAGCGGTTCAGATGATTCCTCAAAGTGTCTGGAATCTCTCAACAGCCGCTTTGGTATTCTCGTGATTTCCAAATGCAGTAAGGCGGAAGTATCCTTCTCCTGACGGTCCGAAGCCCGAACCGGGAGTTCCTACGATACCTGCTTTTTCAAGAAGATGGTCAAAAAACTGCCAGCTTGTCATATTGTCAGGTGTCTTAAGCCAGATATACGGAGCGTTAACACCACCGTAAACAGTGTATCCGGCATTCTTAAGTCCCTCACGTATCATGCGTGCATTTTCCATGTAGTAAGACACAAGTGCCTTTACTTCTTTCTGGCCTTCTGCAGAATATACAGCTTCTCCTGCTCTCTGCTGGATGTAGGGTGCACCATTAAACTTCGTTCCGTGACGACGTGCCCAAAGAGTATTGAGAGAAACACCATCAACATCCTTAAGAGCCTTCGGAACAACAGTGTATCCCAGACGTACACCTGTGAAGCCTGCATTCTTAGAGAATGAATGGATCTCTATCGCGCAGGTCTCCGCACCATCACACTCATAGATAGAATGAGGAACGTCCTCCTCTGAAATATATGCTTCATATGCCGCATCAAAAATAATGGCAGACTTATGCTCGTTTGCATAATCAACCCACTTCTGCAGCTCATCTTTTTTCATTGCTGTTCCTGTCGGATTATTCGGGGAACAGATATAAATGAGATCCGGTACTTCCGCAGGAAATTCCGGAGTGAAACCATTTTCTGCTGTACAGGGCATGTAAATGATATTGCTCCACTGCTCTTTTGCCTCATCAAATACTCCTGCTCTGCCGCCCATTACGTTTGTATCAACGTAAACCGGATAAACCGGATCGCATACTGCGACACGGACATCTGACGAAAAGATCTCCTGGACATTTCCGGAATCACTCTTTGCACCGTCAGATACAAATATCTCATCAGGCTCTATATTGCAGCCACGAGCCTTGTAATCATTATCGGATATTGCTCTTCTCAGAAAATCATAGCCAAGATCCGGTGTGTAACCGCGAAATGACTCATGATGCCCCTGCTCTTCAACCGCATCCTTCAACGCCTTGATAATAGTCGGCGTGAGCGGCTCGGTCACGTCACCGATCCCGAGTCTGATAATGGATCTGTCAGGATTGGAAGCAGTAAAAGCTGCTACCTTCTTTGCTATATCTGAAAAGAGGTATGAACCTCTGAGTTTCAGATAGTTTTCATTTGCCTTTAACATGTTGTCTCCGTTTCAAATTTATTTTTAAAGCCCTTTAACAAAATCTGTCTCGCCCTCAAACACAGTCTCTGCCGGACCTGTGAGATAGACCTTGTTTTCTTCTCTGTCCCAACGTACCTTTAGTATTCCGCCGAGAAGTCTGATCTCTACATCATCTTCTGTAAGATCATTCAGGACCGCTGCCACAAGCGACGCACATGCGCCTGTTCCACAGGCAAGTGTTTCACCTGTACCACGCTCCCAAACCCTCATTACAAGGTGCTTTCTGTCCTGCACATATATAAACTCAGTGTTTGTTCTATTTGGGAAATCAGAATGATTCTCAAACTTTGGACCGATTGCAGCCAGATCAAGATTTACAGGATCTTCATCAACAAATACCACTGCATGAGGATTTCCCATAGAAACGCAGGTCATTTCGTAATCTTTGTCCATGACCTTTATCGGTACTCTGACTGCATTTTCTGCGTCAGGATCAAGTCCTTCTGCCTGTACGGGTATGAGCTTCGGTGTCAGTATCGGAGAACCCATATCCACAGTGATCTCATATGCTTTTCCGTCTTTAACCTTTAAATCTAATGTCTTGACACCGGCAAGTGTATCTACCGTAAAATGCGTGCTCTTTGTCATGCCATGGTCATATACATATTTTCCGACACATCTCATTCCATTTCCGCACATTTCAGATCTGGAACCGTCGGAATTATACATTTCCATTTCAAAGTCTGCGTTTTCAGACGGATTAATGAATATCAGACCGTCTGAGCCTATACCGAAATTTCTATTACTTAACGCTATAGCTGCTTTACTGTGATCAGGTACATTTTCCGTAAAACCGTTTATGTACACATAATCATTGCCACAGCCCTGCATTTTTGTGAATTTCATGTTATTTCCTCATTCCGCTGCCATTTTGAACGTTTAAAAAATGAAAAAAGAGCGAGGGAAAGCCACTAAAAAAGCTCCCTTGCTCTTTTGAAAGAATTATAAACAGCTAATTTTATGCTGTCAAGAAAATTTACATCAAATTAACGCTTTACAACAATAAAATATCATCAACTGTTCTTTCGCAGATATTCCATGATCTTATCATGATCCACGTCATATCCATGAAAATGCCAGCCGTTCATACCGACACTTTCCGCAGCCTTCACATTATCCTCAAGATCATCGATAAAAAGGCACTCTTCCGGCTTTTTATCGTAGGTTTCAAGAAATTTTTCATATATTGCCTTATCCGGTTTTGCGAGGCGCACTCTGCAGGAAAAGATCCCGCCAAGAAGTATCGGAACAAAATCCAGCGCATGTGTGCTTCGGTCCAGCATATGCTCTGAATAATTTGACAGATAGTATGTTTCAAAGCCTTCTTTTTTCACTTCTTTGATCCAGGGAATAGCATATTCTGCCTTATGAATACACTCTCCTGCACGTTCAAAAGCTTCCAGTATCTGCTCTTTGTACTCCGGTGCCCGTTTTACAAATTCCTCTACGATCTCATCCTGTGGAATAACTCCTCTGTCAAGCTCATTCCACCACTTACCGCCAAAGATTGCTTCGCCAACGATCTTTGCTGTTTCTTCATCAAATAATCTTTTTAAGAAATCTCTTCCGTCATAACGGATCAGCACATTTCCTATGTCAAATACAACTGTAGTGATCTTTCCCATTATTTCCTCTTTATCAGAGAAGTTCCTGCAATAATTCCTCTGTTTCCGAGTCCTCGTCTTTCTCTTTCGAGAGTTCGACCTTTTGTCTTACTGCACGATCCTCCTCTTCTGCCTTTCTCTTTTCGATTTCTTCCTCTATGGATTCACGGATTCCTTCCTGCACCTTATCAAAGCGCTTCATAAGCCTGTCCCACTCTTTTATAGTGAAAGACTGACCGCCGATCGGTATGCTTTCCTCCGTGTCACCATTCTTTACCTTATCATAAATTTCCTGAACCGCGGCAGAAAATTCACTTTTTAGATCTTTTTCTGTATTTGTGCCACTGTTTTTTTGCCATATATCCGCCGAATTTCTATCAAGTCCGTTCATCTGTATAGCCATAAAAAGCTCCTTTCAAACAGGTAATAACCCTTGATTTTTCCAAATTCTTATTAATGTATATCGGTCTCGATCTCCTAATTCCTTATCCGAAAAAATCCAAAAAAAAAATAATTGACAAGTGACTTTCATGCTCATATAATTTTTCCGTTAAATCATGAGATGACAAAGACAATTTTTGTATCTGCAGCAAAAGAGACAAAGGCGTCCCTTTATTCTACAGTAAGGGGTCTTTGTCTCTTTTTTTATTTTGAAAGGAGAATTTCATGTCAGTAAAATACGTGTTTGTGACAGGTGGTGTCGTATCCGGTCTAGGCAAGGGTATCACCGCAGCGTCCCTCGGAAGACTTATGAAAGAGCGTGGTTATAAGGTAACCATGCAGAAATTTGACCCATATATCAATATCGATCCCGGAACAATGAACCCTATCCAGCACGGTGAGGTTTTTGTTACCGACGACGGCACAGAGACCGATCTCGACCTTGGTCACTATGAGCGATTCATCGACGAGAGCCTCGACAAACATTCCAACGTTACAACCGGTAAAGTTTACTGGTCAGTCCTTTCTAAAGAGCGCCGCGGCGATTTTGGCGGAGGCACAGTACAGGTAATCCCTCACATCACTAACGAGATCAAGAGCCGTTTCTACAGAAATGACAGCTCTGACGATATGCACATCGCCATCATCGAAGTTGGCGGTACAGTCGGCGACATCGAAAGTCAGCCTTTCATCGAATCTATAAGACAGTTCCAGCATGATATCGGTCACGAAAACGCAATTCTTATCCACGTGACCCTTGTTCCCTATCTCCACGCATCCGAGGAACTCAAGACAAAGCCTACTCAGGCCAGCGTTCGTGAGCTCCAGGCACTTGGTATCCAGCCTGATATCGTTGTTTGCCGTACAGAGAAGCCCCTTGACGAAGATATCAAGAGCAAGATTTCTCTTTTCTGCAACGTTCCTAAGAAAAATGTTATCCAGAACCTTAACCTTCCCACAGTATATGCTGCTCCTCTCGCTATGGAAGAAGAGCATCTTGCTGATGATGTATGTGATCTCCTTCACCTCGAGAATAACAAGCCCGACCTCAGCGAATGGTCTTCTATGGTAAATAAGCTCTTAAATCCCAAGAGAACTGCCCGTCTCGCTCTCGTTGGAAAATATGTAGCTCTTCACGATGCTTATATCAGTGTAGTAGAAGCACTTAAGCACGGCGCGATCGCTAATGAAGCTGATGTAGATATCAAGTGGGTTTCTTCTGAAGATATCACTCCGGAAAACGTAAAAGAGATCCTTGGTGATGTAGATGGAATCATTGTTCCCGGTGGATTTGGTCAGCGTGGTATCGACGGAATGCTGACAGCTATCCGTTACGCCCGCGAAAACGGTGTTCCTTACCTCGGTCTCTGCCTTGGAATGCAGCTCTCTATCGTAGAATACGCAAGAGATGTTCTCGGATACTCCGATGCCAACAGTACAGAGCAGAACCCTGAGACTACTCATCCGCTTATCCATATCATGCCTGACAAAGATGGTATCGAGGACATCGGCGGAACACTCCGTCTCGGCTCCTATCCCTGCCACCTGACTCCGGGTTCAAAGGCTCATGAACTCTACGGAAGCGATATCATTCACGAACGTCATCGTCATCGTTATGAAGTAAATAACTACTATAGAGAAGACCTTGTAAAAGCCGGCATGAAGCTCAGCGGACTCTCTCCTGACGGACATATCGTTGAGATGGCAGACCTCCCTGATCATCCGTGGTTTGTAGCTACACAGGCTCATCCTGAATTTAAGTCACGCCCGAACCGTCCGCACCCTCTTTTCCGCGGATTTATCGAGGCAATTCTGAAACACGCAGAATAATAAGGAAGCTCCGTGACACTAACCTCGAAAATACCTCGATAAGTGTCACGGAGTACTTTCTCACTAGGTTCGATAAAACCTCCCCAAGTGCTCAAGCAACAACGGGCGGACCCTCGCAGGCCCGCCCGTCAATTTTTCTCTATTAAGTTTATCGATGTGATTCAGACTACTCTAAGCTTTTAAACCGTCTCGCCCTGAATTTCTCGTAATATCTTCTGATTCCTTCAGCGCCTAGTACCAGGAAAAAATTAATAACTACAATTCCTATGCCCGATAGGGCCGCGTCAGCAATACTGTCCATATGTTTTTGTATTATCCTCCTTTATAGTTCCAAAGGATACTATCAAAATCACTATCTGTCAAATTGCATGGTGTAAAGTGCAAAATTATTAAGTTTTATACCTGTTCTGTTTTTCCCTTAATATATTTCTTTATACCACGAAACGTTGATTCGCTTATCACATGCTCGATACGACATGCATCCGCTTCTGCAGTTTTTTCTGATACACTCGCTGTTTCCATAAGAAATCTGGTAAGCGTTCTGTGACGGTCGTAAACTCCGGTTGCCTTTTTTCTACCCTTCTCTGTAAGCTCGAGTTCGCCGCTCTCATCCATAGTGATGTATCCATCTCTCTTCAAAATCCCTACTGCTCTGGATACACTCGGTCTTGAAAATCCAAGTTCTTTCGCCACGTCAACTGATCTTACTGTTCCATTTTTCTTTTTCAGGCGATAGATTGTCTCGATATAGTCTTCTCCTGATTCCTGCATTCTTTACCCCTGTCTTTTTTCCTCCGCTGCCTTTGCCGCGCGGATCTCTCTTACTTTTCTAAGTTCTTCCTGTTCCTCTGCATAGTGAGCGCAGCTATGACTGCATTTCCCCTGAGCGCATCCTACGCAGTGTCCGCTTTTCTTTTCCATATACAGATAACGGACAGCGATACCTACACAAATGACCAATATGATAAAAACTATAATTGATGCCATTAAAAGCCTCCTGATAAACACAATAAAACACACAAAGAGTGCTTTAGAGTCATGTTAGCATATTCTAACGAGCAATGCAAGGTTCTTTACCGTCCTTAAACAGACACATCATCTCATTTGTGAGGCTATAGTTATCGGGCTGTGGGATCACTTCATCCCTGCTGAGCCAAACAGCTTCTCTGAGCTCCGCGGTATCCATATGGATTTCCCTGCTGCCTTTTACATGGCAGAAAAATCCGATCATCAGGTCATCTACGATCCCCCAGGGCTGAGATTTGTAATAATGAAGATCCTCTATCTCAAGTCCTGTTTCTTCCATGACTTCTCTCGCCGCAGTCTCTTCCAAAGTCTCTCCGATCTCGTTGAATCCTGCAACCAGCGCATAATACGGATATGCACCACGTGATGCAGCATACTTTGTAAGAAGTATCTTGTCCGCTTCCGGATCTATAATAGCTACCACTACTGCCGGTGCTATTTTGGGATACTCCCTCTGTCCGCAAACAGGACAGACTATAGCGCGTTCCTCCTCTGAGCGGATCGTATCTGTTCCACAATGTCCGCAAAATCTATGGACACTGTACCAATGTGACAGCTGATATGCTGTAAACGCCGCAAACATAAAGTGCTGTGATGCATTTCCTGTCTTTCGTATAACCCGGATATCCCTATATGCGTATCCATCTGATGCATCCGGTGTTTCATGAGGCAAAAAACAACCTGTCCCGTCAAAAGAAAAAAGATATACCGCGTCTTCTATATCCTTAAACTCAGATGCTCTCGGAAGCACTATCTCATCTTCGTTTTTTTTACAAAGTAGTTCACTTCCCCTAAAAAAGAACAAAATACTGTCCTGTTGAACCTTTGCATCCGGATCATACTGATTATTTAACACATGTGGTGCAATTTCCTGAAGCATGTTTGACCTCTTTTCTTTGTATCAACGATTTAAAATACTTTACGCCCTTTTTTTGAAAATTTCTATTTTTATTTATCCTCTATCATCATTATGTAGGAAAAAAGTACTTTTCTCCGTTATAAATAACTCTTATAGCACCGATATAAACATAAAAGATGTACGTTTTTATAACAAAGGGGGATGTACACATGGGTAAAGCAAGTTCAAACAAATCGCAGCGTAAAAAAAATGCTGCCGCAAAAAGAGGAAGCATCAGAAATAAGCTCCTCCTCTGCATCATGCCCGTCGTAGTTCTGACGATCGTAATAATCGTATTTCTTTCTACGACATTATCACGAAAATATCTGACTTCGATGGCTCAGCAGGCACTGGATTCGTCTATTTCCAATCAGGCTGATAATATCGAATCCTGGCTTAATGAAAACATGGAATATTTTTCCACGGTAAAGCGTGCCATAGAGTACATGAAGCCCTCCGAAAAGGAACTCCAGACTTTACTTGACGGATATTATTCTTTTAATAATAATGCCCCGGAAGGTCTGTACATAGGTACATCTACAGGGAAATTCTACAAAGCCTCCGAGTCAGATATGGATGTATCCGATCCTGCTTCCTCCGAATGGTTCAAACAGGGAATGACACGTATAAACATGGATTACGGAAAGGCCTACAAAGACGATGACGGTCAGTACGTCATCAGTGCTACAGGTGTTCTTGATGATGGTGCATCTGACCTGAAGGTTATAGGAGCTAATGTACCATTAAATCAGATAAGTATCATCGTTAATTCCGGTGTAAAAATGTCTGATGCAAGTTCATTCCTGATAGACACACAAACCGGAACGATCTTAGCTCACCGCGATAGTTCTAAGGTATCTATGACCATATCCGAATCCGATTCTGATAAGTTAATGAGCGGAGTAGCCTCTGTTCTAAAGAGCAGAAATTATACGGAACAGATCATTGGCGATTACATGGTTGACTTTGAGGAGATCGGAACAACAGACTGGGTTTTGGTATCTTCGATAAAGACAGACATTATCCTTGCAAATGTTACTAAGCTCGGAAACCTTTTACTGCTGATCGGCGTAGCCGCTGTTATTATTATTATTTTCCTAATCCTCTTTGTTGTTAATAGAGTAATCGCTCCGTTGTCTGATATTACAAAGAACATTATCGATATGTCCTCAGGCGACTTCACCATTTCAGTGACTGCAAACAGCAATGATGAGATCGGGCTCATGGGCAACAAGATTAATGACTTCATTACCAGTATGCGAAGCATGATCTCGTCCATCAGCACCGCATCTGAAAAACTCGGACGTCAGGCTGATGATAGCGCAACGGTTTCTCAGGAAATGTATGATGCTTCACAATCACAATCTGAAGCCATGCAGCAATTAAATGAAACTGTTGATCAGCTCGCTAATGCTGTAAATGAGATCGCTCAGAACGCAACAGTTCTCGCAGGTGTAGTTTCCGATACTAAGGCAAACAGCGATAATGCAAATAACCGTATGCAGGAAACTGTAGAAATGTCAAAGAACGGCAGAACCGGCATGCAGAAACTCAGCGACGCAATGAGTGTCATCGAAAACTCAAATATAGAGCTTGTAGAGTCTATCAATAAGGTTGGCGAAGCATCCGGAAAGATCACAAATATCGTAAGCCTTATCGGAGAAATATCCGAAGAAACAAATCTCCTGTCTCTCAATGCTTCTATAGAAGCTGCAAGAGCAGGCGAGGTCGGAAAGGGCTTTGCAGTAGTTGCGACAGAGATAGGTAAGCTCGCGCAGACCAGTTCCGAAAGTGCTCAAAGGATCACCGAACTTATCGAAGATGTAAATCAACTGATCCAGGATTCTGTTGATAAAGCCAAAGAAAGTTCTGTCAGCATAAGAGCGAATACCGAGCTGATCAATTCAGCAGTAGAAACCTTTGATCAGATTTATGCCAAGGTACAGGCAACCGATGCCGAAGTATCTTCAATGATCGAGAACATAAATAAAGTAGATGATGTAGCAACCAATGTAGCGGCAATTTCTGAGGAACAGGCTGCAAGTGCAGACGAAATTCTTGAAACAAGTCAGCACATGGTAGAGCAAGCCCGTGGCATCACGACTAACAGCCAAAGCGTATCGGACAATGCTCAGGATCTCGAAAAGACTTCCGAAACGCTTGCTTCCTATGTTGAAAAGTTCCGTGTCTGATCTGAAAGGAAAGGTGAAGTATGAATACTAAAATCTTATCAAGGATCATAAGCACCTGTCTCGCATCCGTGCTGGTGCTCTCTCTCCTTTCAGGATGCGGCTCTTCCGACTCTTCTTCCGGAAAAGTCAAGATACTCTACTCTGTTGCAGATAATGATGATGCTTTCAGAACCTCGCTCGCCGAAGGACTTGCCGCCTCGGCATCAAGACATGGTGTAACTCTCGACATGAAGCTATGCGGACCTTCCGTGCAGGCGCAGCTGGACGACATAACCAGTGCTGCATCAAATGGTTATAAAGCCATTATCTGCCGCCCTACAGATGTTTCAACGACTCTGCAGCTGGAGTGTGCTACTTCGCTTCCTATCGTTTTTGTAAACAATTCACCAGGTAAAGACCTGTTGAAAGCAGATAAATACGTCTTTGCTGGTTCAAACGAGGAAGATGCAGGAACGCTCCAGGTGGAATATGTTTTGAAAAAACTTGGGAAGCCTTCATCTATGAATATCATTATAATGATGGGTGAAAAAGGACATGCAGCCGCTACCGGCAGAAGTGCAGCCGTCAAAAACTCACTACGGGATGCAGGTGTTGACTATAATATCGTTTTCTCTGATTACAGTCCTTCATGGAGTGCTGAAGAGAGCATAAATTTCATGAAAACCTTCTATAAAACAGGACAATCTGTTGACGCAGTTTTCTGCAACAATGACTCTCTGGCTCTCGGTGTCGTAGAAGCTATGAAAAGTCATAATATCGATCCGGCTTCTGTACCGATATGCGGGGTAGATGCCACTTCTGACGGATGTGCATCCATCGCAGCCGGTGAGATGAGTTTTACCGCTCTGCAGGATGCCGCAGGACAGGGTGAAGCTGCGGTAAGCGCAGCTATCCTCATGGGACAGGGTAAATCCATTTCATCTCTTGATGGAGCCACAAAGGATAACTGCCATGTATTTGTTCCGTTCGCACCGGTGGACTCCTCTAATGTAAAACAGTATCAGTAATACAAATATCAAAAAATCGCACAACAAAAACAAGCTATGCTGTAAAAGTGCCAGCATAGCTTGTTTTTTACTTTGTTATATTTTGATAGTCTTCGATACTATTAACATTTCTGACTGACGGATCATCTGTATCAATATCGATATATCTCAAACCTGCTTCTCTAAGCGGTGCCATCATACGATAATTACCTTCGGAAACATTTTTTTCGATGATCGGCAGCATGGATTTCGGATATATGGCAAGAAGCGGATGTTCTCTCCTGTCGGGAAGCGTCCTTACCACATAGCAGTTCGGATCTGCTTCCCAGGCATTTTTAATCCTCTTAATGATATCCGATGATACAAATGGCATATCTGATGCAACTACGATAAACGCATCTGCTTCTACTTCGTGCATGGCAGACATTAGTCCTCCAATAGGACCTATACCTGCTATTTCATCTATGACCATAGGCAATCCGAGCTCTTCATATGGTTCAGGTATATTTACGGACAGATATACTTCCTCTATCCCATCCATTGCTTCCATTATCCTCTGAAAAAAGGTTTTCTCACCGACTTTCAGGAACAATTTGATATTTCCTCCCATGCGGCTGTTTTTTCCGCCGGTCATTATAAGCCCCACTATTTTCTGTTCATGATCAGATTTCATATATCCGAACCTTGTCTCCTGCTTTTGCACCCTCATTTCCTGCCGGTATCTCGATCATACAGTTGCAGCGCGCCATTCCGGATATCGCTCCTGATGTCTGTAGTCCTTCACTAAATACAACCGTATCATCATCTGCATATCCACGCAAAAATCTTTTCATTCCGGATGGTTTTGCGATCGAATCCCTCATGGTGACTATACGGCTCTTTATCCTTATACGCTCTGACGGATACATTTTGTACAAAATATTTCTGCCGAGAATTTCAAAGTTTGCAACCGCAGCGAATGCATTGCCGGAAAGTGCAAGCACTAACGTATTTTTGTACATAAAAGCAAGTGTCGGTGAGCCAGGCTTAACTTTTACTTTCCAAAACAGCTTCTTTGCCTGAAGTATCTCCTGTACATCGTGCATTATATCTTTTTCACCTACCGAAACTCCTCCGGTGGTGATCACGAGATCCGTGTTGTCTGCGATTTTTTGTATCTTTTCAGCCATCAAATATGGATCATCAGGAACGATTTCTGCAGTTACAGGTTCCCGTATTCCATAAGGCGTGAACTTATATATGTATTATTTGATTCATATATCTTTCCCGGCTGCACCGGGCTTCCCGGCATCAGGAGTTCATCTCCTGTAGAAAAAACTGCAACGCGCGGTTTTCTGTATACCTTTACAACATTCTTTCCAAGAGATGCCAGTACTGCCATGATCCCACTGTTTACCGTCAGGTCTTTTTCAAGGATAACTTCACCTTTTTTGAAATCTTCTCCCGCATAACAGTAATTACTCCACGGCCTTTGTCCCTTATATATTTCTACTGTTTCTTCACCATAGTCTGTGTCCTCCTGCCGTATCACAGTATCGGCTCCGTCGGGTATCGGCGCACCGGTCATGATACGTACCGCCTCGCCATTTGAGACTTTACCCTTATATACTTCGCCTGCATACTCTTTTCCTATTACTTTAAGGATTACCGGACGTTCTTCCGAAGCATCAAGCGTGTCCGCACCTTTTACCGCGTATCCATCGAGAGGAGACCGTGAGAAAGGCGGCTGATCAAACTCTGCACAAACATCCTCTGCAAGTACCCGTCCGCTACTTTCTATAAGCGATACTTCTTCAGTTTCCTTTATAGGAACTACACTATCGCACAGGATCTTTACCGCCTCTTCTATTTCCATGATCTACCCCTTAATAAACCTATGATTTCATCAGCAAGTTTTTCCGCAGGAATTATCGGTTCTTCCGGATAGTTACAAAAGTATCCCGGATAATCCTTATTTTTAAGACCTTCGATCATTATTATATCCGCTTCCGGAAAAGCTTCGGCAATTTTTTGCTCATCCATGCCCGTACATTCTTTATGGATCATCACTCTGTTTTCAGAAAATACCGCAACCCCGTAAGCACCTGCATCTTTTATCCTCCGGCTGTCTGTCCCCGGCACATCCGGTTCAAAGTCATGCCCATCATGCTTTATGACCGCCACTTTATATCCTTTTTCCGAAAGGATTTTTACGACTTTTGTCATAAGTGTAGTCTTTCCGGAATTTTTATATCCGCGGATAGCATAAAAGAAAGGTTTATTCATTCAG
>CAMVTN010000038.1 GCA_947170415.1 uncultured Lachnospiraceae bacterium
GAATTTTTAGAATGATATCGAATATTTAAAATACTTTCTTCAACAGTTTTATTAATGACATCAGGTGCCGGCGTAATCGATATCATTTCCTTAAGTACTGCCCGTGACGTTGCCATTTCTGACGCGAAAGTACGCTCGGCATTTCTGCTTTCCTGTACTCTGTCTGTATTACCTGACTCCGTAACATACGGAGCAGGTTTTGTTAAAGGCGCCTGCTTTGGTCTCTGGAAAGGTTCCGGTGCATGCTTCGGGGCAGCGGGCGGAGGTGCCGGACGCGAAGACTCTTTTCCAAAGGAAAAATGATTTATAAGTTCACGTCCGCCAAGTACCGTACGTACATTTTCCCTTATAAATTCATAAACTTCGGCGGTCTCAGAAAACTTGATCTCCATTTTTCTGGTATGAACATTTACATCCAGTTCATCCGGCGGAACTGTCAGAGAAAGGACGCAAAACGGAAATCTGTGCTGCATGAGAAATCCCGCATAACCGTCTTCCAGCGCTTTTGAAAATGTCTTATCCTTAACATAACGGCCATTTACAAAATAATTTTCCATTGTACGGCTGTTTCTGGCCACAACAGGTTTTGCAAGAAATCCTGCAAGATGCATTCCTGACTTTTCTGCATCTATAGGTAGGAGCGAGTCCGCAATATCACGTCCGTATATTCTGTATATTACTTCTTTAAGGTCCCCATTTCCCTGAGTTACGAGCTTATTGCTGCCGTTCACTGTGTACTTAAATGATATATCCGGACGGATCATGGCTATTTCTTCCACAAGAGCTGTCACATACCCAGCCTCAGTCATTGGGCTTTTCAGGAATTTACGTCTCGCCGGAGTATTATAAAAAATATTACGGATAACAAAAGTCGTTCCGTCCGGCACACCTGCCTCATCGAGCGACACTTCCGTGCCTCCGTTTATCACATATCTGGCACCGGTCAGAGCCTCTTCCGTCTTTGTCATTATCTCGACTTCAGAAATAGACGCTATACTCGGAAGCGCTTCTCCTCTGAACCCAAGGCTGCTTATGGACATGAGATCTTCTATTTTTCTAAGCTTACTCGTTGCATGAGGCAAAAATGCTGTGCGGACCTGATTTAAGGGAATACCGCATCCATTATCTGTTACCCGGATGAGATCGATACCGCCATTTTTTATTTCTACAGAAATAGCCGTAGCCCCTGCATCCAACGCGTTTTCAAGGAGTTCCTTTACGACGGAAGCCGGTCTTTCTATCACTTCTCCGGCTGCGATCCTGTCTATCGTTTTATCATCAAGAACTTTAATTTCACTCATGGTAATCACCCGTTTTTCCATCTGTTATTCAGGTTATTCTGAAGCTTATATAAAGTATTTAGCGCATCCATAGGCGTCATATGCGCGAGATCCAGTTCTTTCAACTCATTAAGGACGTCATTATCACTTATCGTATCAAAAAGCGACATCTGTCCCAGATCAACTTCATCAAGTTTTCTCTGCTTCTTTGCCTTTGTCACAACATTTTCAGCGCTTTCCTCTGCGATTGCCTGAATATTATATGTAATGTCATTATCAGAAAGCTCTGCTACGATATCATTTGCTCTGGCAATAACAGATTCCGGCACTCCTGCAAGCCGAGCTACATGAATACCATAGGATTTATCTGCGCCGCCGGAAACGATCTTTCTCAAAAATACAACATCATCTCCGTTTTCTTTTACTGCGAAACAGAAATTATTGATACCGGGCACTTTACCCTCAAGCTCTGTGAGCTCATGATAATGAGTCGCAAAAAGCGTCTTTGCACCCAGTCGTTTTTTATCCGCTATATGTTCCACAACGGCCCATGCTATGCTCAGTCCGTCAAAAGTTGATGTTCCGCGGCCTATCTCATCAAGGATCAGCAGGGATCTCTTTGTTGCATTTCGTAAAATGTTCGCAACTTCATTCATCTCGACCATAAATGTCGACTGTCCGCTCGCAAGGTCGTCAGAGGCGCCTACACGTGTAAATATACGGTCAACGATACAGATATCTGCCTCATCTGCCGGTACAAACGATCCAAGAGCAGCCATCAGCACAATAAGCGCACACTGACGCATATAGGTGGACTTTCCTGCCATATTCGGACCTGTGATGATAGATATCATGTTCTTATTCTGATCGAGCATCACGTCATTTGGAACAAAGATACCCTGATCAAGCATCTTTTCAACTACCGGATGACGTCCGTTCTTTATCTTTAACGTACCCTTGTTATTGATCTTCGGACGAACATACTGATTATGCTCTGCCGTATACGAAAGAGACTGGAGTACATCTACCATTGCCACTGCTTTTGCAGTCGTAAGAATCCTCTCGACATTCTTTCCTATCTCCCTGCGTACTTCGTCGAAAAGTTCATATTCCAGCGATGTCAGACGTTCCTCTGAATTTAGTATCGTATCTTCCATCTGCTTCAGTTCATCAGTGATAAACCTTTCGCTTCCGGTAAGAGTCTGCTTACGAACATAATCAGGCGGAACCTGAGAAAGAAATGAGTTAGTTACTTCAAACGCATATCCAAATACCTTGCTGAATTTGATCCTTAAGTTCTTTATGCCTGTTCTCTCACGTTCTCTTTCTTCAAGATCCATGAGCCACTGTTTTCCGTTCTTGCTGGCTCCCCTTAAGCGATCGACTTCTTCATTGTATCCATCACGGATTATCCCGCCTTCTTTTTGAGCGATAGGCGGTTCTTCAACGATGGCCCGTCCGATAAGATCAGTAAGATCCTCCATGCCGTCAATATTTCCGGCAAGTTCAGTTAATAGAGACATTTTAAAATCGGAAAGCACATTACGAATAGGTTTCAACATCGCCAGTGAACCGTGAAGTGCTATGAGATCCCGAGGATTTGCAGACCCGTATGTCACCTTACATAAGAGCCTTTCAAGGTCATAAATCGCATTTAGATATTCCCTTATTTCATCACGATCCATTATACGTGAATTTAATTCTTCTACCGCATCAAGCCTTCTATTTATCTCATCAGGATCAATTAGAGGTTCTTCGATCAAATTACGTAGCTTTCTCGCACCCATGGCAGTTCTCGTATGATCAAGTACCCAAAGAAGACTTCCTCTTTTTCTTTTTTCACGAAGTGTTTCGCAAAGTTCAAGATTACGTCTTGTAGATGAATCAATAACAAGGAAGTTTGAAGTAGTATACGGTGTTATCCTAAGAATATTGGACAGATCATTTTTCTGGGTTTCCGTCAGATATGCAAGGACGCCTCCTGCAGCACGGATTCCTGCCGGATAATCCATGAGTCCCAGTCCGTCAAGACTTTTTACCTTGAAATGAGAAAGTATCATCTCTCCGGCACTTCTTTCCTCGAAATAACGAACATCCAGAGAATTAACCGCAATTCCGAGTCTCGTTTTCAGATCGTCTATCCGTACTCCGCTCATATAAAACTCGGAATTACAGATTATCTCCTTTGGAGCAAATTTTGAGATCTCATCCATGAGACGTCCGATAGAATCTACTTCCGTCACAAAAAAATCTCCCGTGGTAACATCTGCCACCGAGAGACCAAAATGATCAGCCACATACACTATGGCCATCAGATAATTATTTATACCTTCATCAATGGACTGAATATCCAGATTTGTTCCGGGTGTTACCACACGAGTAACGTCTCGTTTAACTATTCCCTTTGCGTTTTTAGGGTCTTCCAACTGCTCGCAGATAGCTACTTTGTATCCTCTGGAAACAAGACGGTTCAGATAACTGTCCAGTGCATGAAAAGGAACTCCGCACATAGGTGCACGTTCCGGAAGTCCGCAGGCCTTTCCTGTAAGTGTAAGTTCAAGCTCCTCTGATACGATCTTTGCGTCTTCAAAAAACATTTCATAAAAATCACCCAGTCTGTAAAAAAGAATGCAGTCCGGGTACTGTTTTTTTGTAGACAGATAGTGCTGCATCATTGGGGAAACCTGATCCATTATTTCATCTATGTTCATCTGTTATTTATCCCTTCCACGCATTTACGGGATGTCTTAAAGCGACATCCCGATTGTTTATTTTACCATAAATACGATTTTCAAAGTAGTGTTCCAAGATAATAGAATCCAAGGCACTGATCAAGATGAACATCCACGATACTTCCGATAAGCGAAGGATCTCCCTTGAAATGAACCACATGATTCTGTGAAATACGACCTGTAAGCATTGAAGGATCTTTCTCATTTACAGACTCTACAAGTACAGACATTGTCTGACCCTCAAAGCGCTTTACCTGCTCCTTTGATACGTCCTGAACGGTCTTGAGCACCCTGTCAAATTCCACATGAACTGTTTCCGGATCAACCTGATCAGGCATAGATGCTGCAGGTGTACCGGTTCTCTTTGAATAGATAAAAGTAAATGCACCGTCAAAACGAGCCTTTTTTATTACATCTATTGTCTCATCAACGTCTTCATGAGTTTCACCCGGAAAACCTACGATAATATCTGTAGTTACCGCAAGATCGGGCATTGCATCACGCATTTTCTGTACGATCTTAAGGAAATCCTCTTTAGTATAGCGACGATTCATCTTTTCAAGAAGTCTTGAACTTCCTGACTGCATAGCGAGATGGATATGACGGCAGATCTTTTTGGAACCGGCCATTACCTCTATCAGTTCATCAGAAAGATCCTTAGGATGGTTAGACATAAATCTGATCCGCTCCAGACCCTCTATCTTCTCTACTTCTCTTAAAAGCTCCGGGAAAGTGATCGCAGGCTCAAGACCTTTTCCGTAAGAATTAACATTTTGTCCGAGAAGCATGACTTCCTTTACACCATCCGCAACAAGTCTTTCGATCTCACGGATAATATCCTTCGGATCACGGCTTCTCTCTCTTCCTCTTACATAAGGCACGATACAGTAGCTACAGAAATTATTGCAGCCAAACATGATATTTACACCGCTCTTAAAGGAGTACTTTCTCTGAACGGGAAGATCCTCGATGATCTCCTTTGTATCCTTCCAGATGTCGATTATCTGAGCACCTGACTCAAAACGTGATACCAGAAGCTCTGCAAGCTTGAATATATTATGTGTTCCAAAGATAAGATCCACATAGCGATAGCTCTGCTTGATCTTTTCGATAACGATATCTTCCTGCATCATACATCCGCAAAGGCAGATCAGAAGCTCAGGATTTTTGTCCTTAAGTCCCTTAAGCACACCAAGACGACCAAATACACGCTGATCCGCGTTATCACGAACAGTACAGGTATTGTACAAAATTATGTCTGCTTCTTCCTCTGTTTCAGCCTTCAGATACCCGATCTTTTCAAGGATTCCCGCAAGCTTTTCCGAATCTCTCTCATTCATCTGACATCCGAAAGTCTGTACAAAGTACTTCATCGGCCTTCCGAGAGATTCACTTTTCTTCTTTAATATTTCTGAAGCTTTTGACATAAAGTCATATTGTTTTCTTGTTTCTTCTGCGTTCATATCTTTATCTTTCTATAATCTAACAATGCTTTGTGTATATTTCTTTTTCGGTTATGATCCTGTCTACAGGCAGATCATACTCACCCCGAGGCACGCTGTCTACTATCTGAAGTTCAAACGCCAGCGCGACATTTGGAATATCCTGACCAATGGAATTAATAAAGCGATCATAATATCCACGTCCGTATCCCATCCTGTAACATGAATGATCAAATGCCACACCGGGGATGATCAGAAGATCCGGAACTTCGTTCGCTGCGCCCCATGATTCCGGAGGTTCTAAGATACCGTGCTTGTCCGGAACAAGTCCCCTCAGCTCCTTCACCTCAAAGAAACTCATTTTCTCTAAGCTCATGACTCTCGGAAGGAAAATCCTCTTTCCCTCAGACAAAGCATGACTCATCATGTCTTCCGTCCTGACTTCTGAAGAATATCCGTAAAAGAAAAATATCTTTTCAGCCTTCTTCCATTCCTCAAGTTCCGTCAAACGTTCCTCTATCTTCATAGAACGGAGTGCGATATCTTCTCTCGTCTGCGCGTCACGTATTTCGAGTATCTTTCTTCTGAGTGCCTTTTTCTGCGTCCTAATGTATTCCGAATCCATGCTAAGTTCACTCCATAGAATGATCCAGGTTAGAATTTCCTATGCGATAAAAAGCGACCACATTTTCGGCAGTTTTAAGGCCGTCCATTGCTGCCGACATGATCCCGCCCGCATAACCGGCGCCTTCTCCTGCCGGAAACAGACCTCTGACATCACTTTCACCGGTCTTTCCACGAGGGATCCGTACCGGAGACGATGTTCTGCTTTCTACGCCTGCAAGAACAGTATCCGGATCATCAAAGCCTTTTATCTTTTTTCCAAACTGCCCCATTCCTTCGATAATGTCCTGAGACAGAAATTCCGGAAGGACTTCACGTAAATTGCCTTTTCCTACAACACCGCAGCACTGAGGTTTTACTGTACCAAACTCCTCTGTAACACGGTTTTCTCTGAAATCCTCAAATCTCTGACAAGGTATCTTTCCTGCCGCGGAACGATAAGCTTTTTTCTCGAGTTCTCTCTGAAACTCTATTCCTGACAACGGACCGTTGTTTCCATAGTCTTCCGGGGTAACCGTCACAACTATTGCACTGTTGGCATTTTCTCCGTCTCGAGCTGAATAACTCATTCCGTTGACGGCGAGCATTTCCTTCTCACTGGAAGCATTGACTACAAATCCGCCCGGACACATACAGAAGGAATAAACCCCTCTGCCATCAGACGCCTTCGCAGTTACTTTATACGGAGAAGCAGGCAGTTTATCGGAATAATTATCTCCATACTGCGCTCTGTTTATCAGCTCCTGCCTATGCTGGACACGAACCCCAACCGCGAACGGCTTTGCTTCGAGATTAAGTCCACTTTCAAATAGCATTGAAAATGTATCGCGCGCAGAATGTCCCGGTGCCAATATTACAGAGCCACACTCGATCCATTCATCACTGCCGACCTTGATCCGGCAGATTTTCCCGGAGTCATCCTTTTCGTAACCCGTGAAACAGGTATCAAAACGTACTTCACCGCCAAGTCGGATCACTTCTTCCCGAAGATTTTTAACGACTTTACGCAAAACATCAGAACCAATATGAGGCTTTGCATCTGTAAGGATAGCCCGATCCGCCCCAAAACGCACAAATGCATCCAGTACATATCTGTTTCTGCCCGTTTCATCGTGCACCAGCGTATTAAGCTTTCCATCTGAGAATGTACCGGCTCCGCCCTCTCCGAACTGAGCATTACATTCTGTGTCGAGTTCTCCGCCATTCCAAAAGGACTTAACTTTTTCCGAACGGATATCTACATCAGAACCTCTCTCGATCACTAAAGGACGTAATCCAGCAGATGCAAGAGACAATGCACAGAACATACCGGCAGGTCCAAACCCTACGATAACCGGACGGCCAGCCTTCTGCAAAAGCTCATCCGGGGAGATTTTGTCAGATGAAACAACCGGCAGATGATATTCCGGTATCTGATATAACGAAACATCTTTTGACTTTGCCTTTTGCACCAGCTTTTTCTCATTCTTTATACCGAGAAGAACAGAATAGATATACCTTATCTGATCTTTTTTTCTGGCATCTACAGATTTCTTTAGAATTTTCAGACTGTTAAATTCTTCCGGACGAACATGAAGAACGCGCGCAGCCTTTTTCTTTAGCTCATCCGGCTGTAATTCATGATCTGAACGGATCTGATTAATTCTGATCATAATCCTGTAACCTTTCTTTATTTCCGCCTATTGGCAGCGGCATTTCCCGCGATCCATCCCGAACTCCAGGCCCACTGCAGATTATATCCTCCGCAGATACCGTCGCAATCTGCCACTTCTCCGGCTGTATAAAATCCCGGGACTTTCTTTAATTCCAGATTTTCCGTAAGTTCGGACGCAGGTATTCCACCTGACGTCACCTGGCTCCGGTCAAATCCGCCTGTACCATTTACGTTTACTGCGAGCGATGAAATATTTCCTGCAAGTCTCTTTATATCTGATCCCTTTAATGCTGAAACAAGTAAATCTGCCTTAAGGCCGGACAGTTGACACAAAGTCTTATTAAGTTTCTCAGGGAAAATACCTACGAGAAATTCCTGCACCTTTTTCTGCGGATTTAATTCCATTCTTTTTTCAAGGAATGAGATTAATTCATCCTGAGTCATGTCAGGCATGAAATTAAGCAAAACCTTGATCTTATGACCCTTACTTAATAATCTTCCTGCCTGTCCTGATAACTGAAAAGTACAGATTCCGGAAATCCCCTGATCGGTCAACTGTAATTCTCCTCTGGAAGAGTCTACCACCTTCCCATCGGACATTAGTGAAAGAGCTGCTTCAGCCCTGACTCCGGCTACACCCTTAAACCATTTTTCAGCAGATGTCAGATATGTCAATGAAGGCAACGCTTCTACCGATCTCACTCCCAGCTTTTCAGCCAGATAATACCCATCTCCGGTTGACCCTGTTTTAGGAGCAGCTTTCCCTCCGGTAGAAAGTATTACCGCATTAAAAGGAGCCCCATCGACCGTATATCCTTTTCCGGATCTGGTTATCTCTCTAACCTGATGTGATGTGACCAGTCGTATCTTTAATCTGCATATTTCATGCAAAAGCACATCCCTGATCGCAGAAGCCTGCTCAGAATACGGATAGTATCCACCATACCGGATACGAGGCATGATGCCGAGCTTTTCAAAAAAAGCCACTGTCGTATCCTTATCAAATTTTTCCAAAACCCTTTTCAATAAACCGGTTTCGCAGACCGATCCATGAAAACAGTTTTCATTCATTACAGTATTGGAAAAATTACATTTGCCGTTTCCTGTCTGCAGGATCTTTTTTCCAACCTGATCATTTCTTTCGTATAACGTAACGGACGCACCCGCTGAGGCTGCCGCTATGGCAGCCATCATTCCGGATGCGCCTGCACCGATTACCGCTATATTTTTCATATGCAGCTCCCGATCAAAGTATCCTGAGCATTCTGGCTACACTCACCAGAACTCCGCCTCCGGGGATCTCATACAGTTCTTCCTTACGGATTCCACGAAGCTTTAGGATACTTGTAAAGTAAACGATCGAACCAAATATGATCGATACAAAAGTAGCAATGATACTTCCAAGGAATACTGAGAACAGCTTATATACTGCCATAACTACCACACCCATGATAATAGATGATATAGCCGGGATCACAAATGTTCTCGGGATTTCCTGCTTGTAATGCAGATATCTCTTTATTGAGAACTGATTCATAAAGCACATCAGCACTACAAAGAACAAATTAGCAAAAATAACACCGTATATTCCCATGTTGAACTTATCAAGCATCACATAAAGAGCTATTAGATGCAGAACAAGTGAAATTGCTGAATGTCTGACCGGTGTTTCCAAATGATTGATTCCCTGAAGGACACCATTTGAAAGAGTTGAAATAGATGTAAATATAATAGTCACACAGCCAACTCTCATCATCTGTGCTCCCATTGTGATATCGCCCTTGAAGAGCATGGACAAAATAGGCTCTGCAAGAACTCCAAGACCTACCGTACACGGAAAAGCGATAAGCATTGTAAAACGCATCGCACTGAAGATCTTCCGCTTTGCAACCCGGACATTATCAGCCGCCATGCATGCGGTAAGTGTAGGAACCACAGATGAACACATTGCATTTGCAAGCGCAATGGGAACATTCATCATAAGACGATACTTTCCGGAATAAATACCCCAGATAGCTGTTTTTTCAACACCGCGTCCCTTTAACGTCATGATGTTATTATAAATTCCATTATCAAGAACATCACTTACGTTGTAAATAGCTGTACTGAGGATTACCGGTATCGCAGTGATAAGGATCAGTCTCATGACATCTCTCATGGACTCATCTCTATGCAGTTCCTCATTCCTCATATTGCGACGGATCGTAGCATTGACAAGGATAAGTATGATTATAAGGAAAATAAGTCCTGCCAGCGCACCGCTGCTGGTTCCGAGTGTACTGCCCGCAGCGCCGTATGCAGGTTCATAATGCTCATTTTTAAGTAATGCAGCAACCTTACGGCCATATACAACAAGCGCCTTAGCTGCCAGAATACTTACTATTGCATTTACGATCTGCTCGATTATCTGGGAAACTGCAGTAGGAACCATGGTTCCCATTCCCTGAAAATAACCGCGAACAACGCCCATTACCGCAACGATCAGCAAAGTAGGCGCAAATATCCGGAGAGCAATGGCACTCATGGGCTCACTCATAAGACGCCCTGCAAAAAAGTCTGCACCGAAATATACCAGCAGGCATACGATGCCACCGGAAATAAACGCGAAGATCAAACCACCGTGGAACACACGATTTGAATTACGATATTCCTGCTTTGAATATCTGGCTGATACTATTTTGGAAATAGCAAGAGGAAGGCTATATGAAGAGATCAACAGCATGATATTGTATATCTGATATGCTGCGGCATAATATCCATTACCTTCATCTCCGATTATATTCGTTACCGGAACACGATAAAAAAGACCGATTATACGGGTGATTATTCCCGCAATAGCGAGAATACCACCCTGAACTATGAAATTGTGACCTGTTTTTTCTCTTTTTCTGGGTGTCATAATCAGCTGATCACCACTTTATCAGACATGGTATCCTGAATGATCTCTATCCATGTCTTACCCTGATTTATTACTATTTCCTTACCCTCGGAATCAAAATAACGTACTGATCCCTGGTCACCGTCAAAACGGATCCACGTGCCGTCACGAGCCATTCCGTGAGTAATATAAGTCATCTTTCCGCCCGAATGACAATCAAAGCCCAGATAACCTTTGTCATCTACTTCTTCCCATCCAGAATACTGAAGGATAACATTGTCAACAGCAAGCTGTTCTCCATTATCTCCGTCAATCTGCTTATCACCGTACTGGAAACGATAATACTTCTGATCGTCAGCATTGTAGTCAAACCACGGCTTATTAATAAGATAGCCCGGTTCTATGTGAGTAGCTTTATAGGAATCTGCAGAATCAGGTACGATCACCTGATCATCCTTTGCAAAAGTAAACTTTCCCTTATAGTTTGGAGAATAGTTTGTATCGTAACCAAGCTGCTCGATTCCCTTCTTTATTCCCTTAGCAGATGCATAGGCATTATGCGGAGCTACACGATCCGTACTTCTGTAAAATACAGTATCACCCTCGCTTGAAAGCCCGGAAAGATTGTCTACAAAATCCTGCTGAAGAAGAGGCATGGCATAAGCTGACTGACCATAGTGACAATATATGGAATCAAACTCAAGTGCATAATATACAAAGTAATTACGGCAGCTTCTTACCGATCCGATCTTTTTAAGATCATCATAATTCTCAAAAATGCCCATCATACGGGTCAGGGAACCTTCAACGACACACTCGTAAAGGATATCAGCCTTTGATGTACCGGACATAGGCTGTGCTTCCTCGATATTGTTGAGCATGACCGCGATCGGTCTGCGCTCTCCGACAGACTTATCTACCCACTTACCGGTCAGATAACTTCTGATCTGATCACCATTTTCCTCTCTGGCCATTCCATAGCTAGTCGTATAACCGTACTCAGCCTGGAGTCCACTTGCGGAACCGATATTTGAACCTGTATTTTCCTCAAATTTGGAATATGCATTTGGATCAGACACAGTTTCTGTTCCGGTTTCTTCACCGTTATTTACTGCTGATCGTCCACAAGATGTCATAAGAAGTGCAGACCCTAAAATGCCCAGCAGTAATGCTGAGCAGATTCGTTTCTTATTAATCACAGATTTACTCCGTTTCTGAAATCCAATACTGAAGGATTTCATAATGTTTTTTCGACCAATTTTCTCACCTTATCTGGTGATACCGAGGTGATCTAAAGCCTCGCGCTGTTTAGCTTCCATAACACGAGCTTCATCCTCTTCCATATGGTCAAACCCAAGTAAGTGTAACATACTATGCGCGATTAGAAAAGCAAATTCTCTTTTTACGCTGTGTCCATACTCCTCTGCCTGCTCACGTGCCCTGTCGAGACATATCATTATATCCCCAAGCATCAGTTCTCCCGATTCAGGATTAAAGCAGTCCGAAAAGTCTTCCTCGACATTTGAAAAATCTCCGGGTGTGGTATATTCGATCATCGGAAAGGAAAGGACATCCGTAACACGATCTATCTCACGAAACTCTCTGTTTGTGTCCTTTATCACTTCCGGATCGACCAGAGTCAGACTGACCTCTACTTCGTAGGGGCAGCCTTCCTGGTCCAGCACTTCTTTTGCTACCTGCTCGTATATTTCCTTATAGTCGAGTCCGAGGTCTGTTTCTGTTTCTTTCTCAATGTAAAAAGTCATAATATAATTTTTCTCCAAGAAGCCGCTTTTCGATTTTTTCTATATCATACAACGTAAGCCAGGAATCACGGATCTCACGGGTTCTCAAGAGACCGTTGATGGTCTTTGATATTATCGCCGTGTAGTCAGGTTTAGTTCCTGGATTTGCATGGAGCTCATCATATATTGCCGCGATCACATGATCAGCCACATAGACTACCGCAGTCTCACGGCTCATACGATGTCCTTCATATCCCCAATACTCTTCCATTGATTCAATGATCTCAAACGGAAAATCATCCTTCTTGATCATAGCCAGCGTATTTTCAGCGATCTGATCTTTGTCTCCGGTCAACACTCCGATCCTGTGATAATATGCGGTAACCTTCGCTTTTCTTCTGTCAGCCCCGATCTTATCCGCTATCCTGTCACTAAGATATGCTGTATGGATAGCTCTCTGAAACTCATGTTTTTCTTCTTTTTTGAATTTGAGAAGCATCGCGTATTCCGGATCATTTATCTCATCATAGAAATCATCCGCCTTAAAAACAAGCTCCAGACGAAGCTTCGGAAGAAAGATCAGCACAACTATCAGATCAACAAATAATCCGCATAACGGGAATAATATCACCTGCAGTTTAGGAGTCACATTAAAGAAAATAATAACTGCCGCGTAAATCACCAGCGATATCACGATCCATATCACAAGCGGCATATAACTGGTTTCTTTACGCACTTTAAGGCGATTCCTCATTATAAACGAAAGCAGCAGGCTGTTAAATATGATCAGGAAGAAATATGGACCGCTCTCTGAAAGAACTACGCTCGAAACAGTTGCTGACATCAGCGCTGCGGCAATTCCTGTAGGAAATCCGGAAAGATAAGTTATCAGCAGCACTACCGCAGAAAATGGGATCGTAAACTCCGGCGCAAATCCGGACGCAAAAGACAATATCTGCAGCGCAAAAACAGGATAAAACACTCTGTCCGGCGCCAGACTTCCATTCATCGGTATCTTCCCATCCTGATCCTCCGCGTTAAGAACAAAAAGCATCATGCCCGTAACCGCCATTGCCATAACAAATCCAGGAATAGCCGCTCTTAACGGAAAGCCATGAAATACAGAAACAAAGATCACGCCAACTGCTGTGAGAACATAAGCGATAACATTAAATAATTTCCAAATGTATTCTTTCTGTTTATCTCTTTTCACGTCCGTCTCCAGCCTTTCTGCGGAATCTGTTCGGACGTCTGTCCTTATGTTTCTCCTGAGTCCGGTTTTCGTACTCCTCATAAGCTTTTACAATTTTTTGAACAAGAGGATGACGGACCACGTCTTTGGATGTCAAATACATAAAACCAATATCGTCGATCTTATGAAGAACCTTCTCCGCCATATCAAGTCCTGACACTGTATCCGCAGAAAGATCCTTCTGCGTCTTGTCTCCTGTGATCACAGCCTTTGATCCAAAACCAATTCTCGTAAGGAACATTTTCATCTGCGCAGGAGTAGTGTTCTGGGCTTCATCCAAAATGATATAGGCATTATCAAGTGTCCTACCTCTCATATATGCAAGAGGAGCTACCTCTATCAGGCCTTTTTCCATATTTTTCTGAAAAGCCTCTGCCCCCATTATCTGATAAAGCGCATCGTATAAAGGTCTCAGATATGGATCTACCTTACTTTGAAGGTCACCGGGCAAAAAGCCGAGTTTTTCACCAGCCTCAATAGCAGGACGTGTAAGGATTATGCGGCTTACCTCTTCATTCTTAAAAGCAGTTATAGCCATGGCCATAGCAAGATAAGTCTTTCCTGTACCTGCAGGGCCTATTCCAAACACTATCATCTTGTCACGAATTGCTTCTACATATCTCTTCTGACCTAGCGTCTTTGGTTTAACCGGTTTTCCCTGAACTGTATGACATATTACAGTATCATCGATTTCTTCAAGTGAAGCAGTATTATTTTCTTCTTCTAGTGTGATCGCATAGTCAACATTTTGTTCTTCGACCATGTTACCTCTTTCTGAAAGCTTTGCGAGTTCACTGATAACCTGTCCCGCACGCTTCGTATTTATCGGATCTCCGGTAATACGTATCTCTCCGTCACGAAGGACTATACTAACATCGTACTGTCCCTCGATTTTTTTTGCAAATGAATCAAACTGACCAAAAATATTTCTTATATGGTCAAGTCCGATATTCCTTATTGATTCAGTCAACGATCTCCCCTCCCGGTTAATCATTTATGGTACGGTTCTTTATGTATGATCCGATATGAGCGATATATCTGCTCTAACAGGATCACGCGCATCAATTGATGCGGAAATGTCATTTCAGAAAAGCTCAGATGCATATCCGCTTTTGCCGAAACCGCGGGATCTATGCCATCCGAACCTCCTATGATAAATTGAATGTGACTGCAGCCGGATATTCCCAGCTGCTCGATTTTTTTTGACAATGCAACACTGTCCAGCATCTTCCCCTTTATTTCGAGACTGATCTTATATGCATCATCTGCGATCTTTGGCAGCATTCTTTCAGCCTCATGCGCCATATCGGGGCCATCAGCAACTTCTATTACTTGTAAACGGCAGTAACGCGACAGCCGTTTTGAATATTCGGCTATCGCGTCTCTCCAGTATTTTTCCTTCACTTTTCCGGCACAGATAATATCTATATTCATGCAGGATTTTCTTTCCCTTCTGAATCATCATCAGTTTCTACATCTTCAGCTTCAGATCCTGTCTCTTCTTCATCGACTTCATCCTCTGCCTCATCTTCTTCATCATATTCTTCATCTTCATCATCTTCGGATTCATAGATATCCTGATAAAGATCATCAACTATAAATTCAAGAAACGCTCCATCGAGCTCTATGAATCTATCAGTGATCGCACGTCTCATTACACGCGTTCTGGCATAATATTCATCTTCCTGCAGCGCATCGGACGAATCAAAAGCTTCTTCATCGATCTTGTCTGCATCGTAGTTATCTGTAAAATACTTTTCAATCTCTTCGATTTTTTCCTGTTCACGTTCAGCTTCCTCCATAAGAGGCGCAACGCGCATGAGCGAACGGATTCCCGCAAAAAGGAATACCAGGAAAAGCGCACCCATGGTTCCATAGGTCACAAACATTCCCGGACCGCCTATAGTAAGAGGTACAACTCCGAGAACACAAAGGAGCAGTCCTACCATTCCGATAGCACCAACACCTACAAGTGTATAACCGGAGGACTGGACATCACTAACCCTGTCAGCAGCTGTCCTGTAAGGCTTATGATTCTCTTCCTCTATCCTGGACTCAAGCTGAGACGCAGCGTCTTTCAAGGATTCCTCATCCTGTATTTCCTCTACAGCACGGATCAGATCCCTTTCACTGAGTCCTCTTGCCCTTGCCTGCTCCAAAAGTTCTTCCCTGCTCAGGAGGGTTCCATCAAACGGATCCTCCTCGCCATCCAGAACTTTAGCCGAAAGCTTATCAGCATCTACTCCTTCAGGCAATTCATCCACAAGGGGAATGTGGCAATACGCACATTCTGTAAAACCTTCTCTATATTCAAGTCCACATTTTGGGCAAAACATTCCAATCCTCCAGTTATCATTGAGAATAATAATTCTCAGTTTTTTTCTAACGTACAGGAACTCTGTATGAATTCCTATACGTTAATAAAAATGCAATACATGCATTAAACAGATATTACTCAATGAGTACTAAGAAACTCATCAATTCCCTTTGCTGCAGCCTTTCCTGCACCCATTGCAAGGATAACTGTTGCAGCACCTGTAACAGCGTCACCACCGGCATATACAGCTTCTTTACTTGTTGCACCTGTTGTCTCATCGGCAACGATGCACTTTTTCCTATTGATCTCAAGGCCCTTTGTTGTGCTGGAGATCAGCGGGTTAGGACTTGTACCGAGAGACATGATAACAGTATCACACTCGATCTCATATTCAGAGCCCTCAACTTCAACCGGTCTTCTTCTACCTGACTCATCAGGCTCACCAAGCTCCATCTTTATGATCTTGATACCACGAACCCATCCATTTTCATCCTCAAGGATCTCAACAGGATTCTGAAGCAGATCAAAGATGATACCTTCTTCTTTTGCGTGATGTACTTCCTCAACTCTTGCAGGAAGCTCTGCCTCTGAACGACGATATACAACATGTACCTCTGCTCCAAGACGAAGAGCTGTACGAGCAGCATCCATGGCAACATTACCACCGCCGACAACGACAACTTTTTTGCCACGTGCGATCGGAGTATCGTAATCGTCTCTGTAAGCCTTCATGAGGTTATTTCTTGTAAGGAACTCATTTGCAGAATATACACCAAGTGCCTGCTCGCCCGGGATACCCATGAATCTCGGAAGGCCGGCTCCGGAACCTACATATACTGCATCAAAGCCCTCTTCTGTAAGAAGAGAATCAATAGTAGTACCCTTTCCGATAACTACATCTGTTTCGATCTTAACACCAAGAGCCTTTACATTATCAACTTCAGGCTGAACTACCTTATCCTTAGGAAGACGGAACTCAGGGATACCATAAACAAGAACGCCGCCAGCCTTATGAAGAGCCTCGAAAATAGTAACATCGTATCCAAGCTTCGCAAGATCGCCTGCGCATGTAAGACCGGAAGGACCTGAACCGATAACAGCAACCTTCTTGCCCTTCTTTTCAGCATTAACAACCGGCTTTACACCGTTTTCACGAGCCCAGTCAGCTACAAAACGCTCGAGCTTTCCGATAGAAACGGCCTCACCCTTGATACCGCGTACGCACTGACCCTCGCACTGTGATTCCTGAGGGCATACACGACCGCAGACAGCAGGAAGTGCACTGGACTCACCAATGATCTCAGATGCCTTCTTGAACTCGCCATCCTTTACTGCTGCGATAAATGCAGGGATATTGATAGAAACAGGACAGCCTGCGACGCAGCGCGCATTTTTACAGTTAAGGCATCTTGTTGCCTCAGCCTGTGCTTCTTCCTGGTTATAACCTAAACAAACCTCATCAAAATTGGTAGCGCGGACCTTGGGCTCCTGCT
Source organism: uncultured Lachnospiraceae bacterium (assembly GCA_947170415.1). Lineage (GTDB taxonomy): Bacteria > Bacillota > Clostridia > Lachnospirales > Lachnospiraceae > NK4A144. Next base: position 17,418 of record CAMVTN010000038.1, read on the forward strand.
CACGTACCGGCACCTTTTTCATAACATCTACTTCTATTGCCATGAGAATTTCTCCTTATTTTCAAGCAAGTCAGACTTGTGCTGAATAGTTACACGAAGCATTACTTATGAGCAATGACCGCATCCACCGTGGTGAGTATCACCTTCCTTGGCTGCGAGATATGCTCTTCCCTCTTCTGTCTTATAAAGAGCCATACGCTTCATGGCAGAATCAAAGTCAACTTTTGACGCATCAAACTCAGGTCCGTCAACACATGCAAACTTAACCTCATCGCCAACTACCAGACGGCAGGCACCGCACATTCCGGTACCATCGACCATGATAGGGTTCATTGATACGATAGTCGGGATTCCTGCTGCCAGAGAAGTCTTTGCAGCAAACTTCATCATGATCATAGGACCGATAGCAACACAAAGATCATAATGACGACCCTCGGCAATAAGCTCATCCATTACGCTTGTTACCATACCCTTGTGCTTGTAGGAACCATCATCTGTTGTAAGGAAATAATGCTCACCTGCAACATCTTCAAATTCCTTCTCCATGATGAGAGTATCCTTGCACTTTGTACCGATGACAACATCAAATTCAACGCCATTCTCTTTACACCACTTAACCTGCGGATAAACAGGAGCAGTTCCGAGACCGCCGCCGACAAATAAAACTCTCTTTTTGCGAACTTCCTCAATAGGATCTGTACAAAGTTCTGACGGCTTACCGAGAGGTCCTACGATATCAGCAAAAGAATCACCTGTCTTGTACTGTGCGATCTTCATCGATGAAGCTCCGATAATCTGCAGAGTAATAGTTACTGTTCCCTTTTCACGATCATAATCACTGATAGTAAGAGGAATTCTCTCAGAAGTTTCATCCGCACGAACGATAACAAACTGTCCGGGCAGGCATGAATGCGCAATACGCGGTGCTTCTACGATCTGCTGACAGATATTTTCGCAAAGCATCTCCGCCTTCAAAATTTTGAACATAGCCATTTTCTCCTATTCTGTAATCCTGCACTGCTTCATTGCAGCACCTGTTTATTTTAATTCATGCTGATTAAAAGTGCAATGATTGCAGGGCAAGATGAGCAATTATTTTTTATCAGTTTAAAGCAACGAAGTTAAGGTTATCAAATATGCACAACAACCTTATTCTTTCCGTTTTCTTTTGCATCATAAAGTGCCTGGTCTGCTCTGACAAAAGCTTCATCTAGCCCTTCTCCTTCACGACACTCTGTCAATCCTATACTGAGCGTTTTAGTGCCTACTTCATCAAAATCAGCCTCCGAAACATTTTTTCTTATCCGTTCCATGCAGGCCATCGCTTCATCAGCTGTCACTCCGGGAAGTAAGATCAGGAATTCTTCGCCTCCCCATCTGCCAATAAGCCCGTTTGAATGCCTTGACACTTCGTCTTTCATTATGTTTGCGATCGTACTAAGGACCGTATCACCTGCTGAATGTCCAT
>CAMVTN010000039.1 GCA_947170415.1 uncultured Lachnospiraceae bacterium
ACAGTGAGGAGCATCATATCCAGTACTGCGATCCTCATGTCCGGTTCCTCCTCTTAGGCACTTAGTGCTTAAGCCAAACTGTTTCGTTTACGATCTTTGCGTAGCTCTGGATGATCTTTACTACCTTTACGGAAACATTGCTGTCAGCATAATCCTCTGCTTCTACAACAGGTTCTTTATTTTCAAACATAGATACAGCAAGTTCTACAGCCTGCTCGACATCTTCCTGTTTTATTCCGCCGATCACGATAGTTCCCTTATCAAGTACTTCCGGTCTCTCTGTAGAAGTACGGATAAGTACTCCGGGGAAATCAAGCATCGCTGACTCTTCGGAAAGCGTTCCGGAATCGGACAATACGCAAAAAGCATTTTTCTGAAGCTTATTGTAATCCATATATCCGAAAGGCTTCATATTCTGCACGAGCGGATGGAATTTGAAATTCCTCTTTTCGATGAAATGCATGGATCTCGGATGAGTGGAATAAATAACCGGCATCTGATATTTCTCTGCGATACCGTTTATGGCATTCATGAGAGACATAAAGTTCTCTTCGAGGTCAATATTCTCCTCACGATGCGCGCTTACGAGGATATACTTGCCTGCTTCCAGATTAAGACGCTCAAGTACATCTGAAGCCTCGATCTTTTCTTTGTAGGTATTAAATACCTCTTTCATCGGTGAACCTGTGACAAACATCGTTTTGCCATCGATTCCCTCTGAGAGAAGGTAACGTCTGGAGTGCTCTGTATAAGGCATATTTATATCAGAGATATGATCTACGATCTTTCTGTTGATCATTTCCGATACGTTCCAATCCCAGCAGCGGTTGCCGGCTTCCATGTGGAAGATCGGTATCTTGAGTCTCTTTGCACTTATCGCTGAAAGCGCTGAGTTTGTGTCTCCGAGGATAAGCAGTGCATCAGGCTTTACTTCCTGCATCAGCGCATATGACTTCGCAATGATATTTCCCATTGTCTCGCCAAGGTCTTTTCCCACGCTGTCCAGATAATAGTCAGGCTGGCGAAGATCAAGATCCTTAAAAAAGATCTCGTTTAATGTGTAATCATAGTTCTGTCCCGTATGAACAAGAACATGATCAAAATATTTATCTGCACACTTGATAACAGCTGAGAGTCTGATGATCTCCGGTCGTGTACCAAGTATTGTCATTAGTTTTAGTTTGCTCATTTTTTTGCTCCTAATTACACCGGCTCTGCAAAAGTATCCGGATGATCCGGGTCAAATACTTCATTTGCCCACATGATCGTTACCATATCGTCATCGCCTTCATTTATGATGTTATGTGTATATCCGGTAGGGATATCGATAACCTCTAATTTATCTCCGGAAACATGATAATCGATTATTTCATCCGTGCCGATCTTTCTGAACTGTATCAGTCCGTGTCCCTTTACTACAAGGAACTTTTCATTCTTTGAGTTATGCCAGTGCTGTCCCTTTGTGATGCCGGGGTGACTGATATTTACACTGACCTGACCGCGCTCAGGACTCTTAACAAACTCTGTAAAGGAGCCTCTGTTATCAACATGCATGTTCAACGGATATGAAAATGCGTCCGTCGGAAGGAAGCTAAGATAAGTGCTGTAAAGCTTCTTTCTGAAAGGATCCTGCATATCAGGAACCTGCAGGTTTTCACGGCTTTCCTTAAATTCACGTATCCACTTTGCGATATCACCGAGCTTCACATCATATACGAGACGCGGCGGAAAAGTAACAAATTCTCCTGCCGGAAGCTTTATACCGGTCTTAAGGATACGTAAAAACTGATCAACCACATCATCAACATATGCCAGATGCAGGATCGTCCTAGGGTCATTTATCTGGATCGGAAGATCTCTTGCGATATTGTGGCAGAAAGTAGCGACTACCGTATTGTAATTCGGCTTACTCCACTTTCCGAAGAGATTCGGGAATCGATAAACGTATACCGGAACGTCATATTCTTTTCCGTATACAAATACCTCTTCCTCTGCTGCTCTCTTTGACGCGCCATAATCATTATTAAGTCCTGCCTGTGTCGATGAGGACAAAAGCACCGGCACAAGATTTTCGTGCTTTTCAAGCAGGTCCAGTATTCTCTTTGTAAGTCCTGCATTACCTGTCATAAACTCTGCAGGATCTTTCGGACGGTTCACACCTGCGAGATGAAAAACAAAATCGCAATCTGCCGTATATTTATCCAGATCCTCGTCAGATGACTCACGGGTATATTCGTAAATGTCTGTATATCCTGCATTTCTAAGGTTCCATACAAGATTACGTCCGAGGAAACCATTGGCTCCTGTAACTAAGATTTTCATTATTCCAAACCAGCCTCTCTGAGTCTCTCATGGATGTACTCAAGTTCCAGAAGCTTTTTCTTTACGCCTTCTACGTCAAGGATCTCTGTGTTATCAGAGTTAAATGTATCAAACTTCGGTCTCTCTGTATTACCCTCGACGAAATACTTATCGTAGTTCAGATCTCTGTTATCGGACGGTACACGATAGAAGTTTCCTTCATCAATAGCTCTTGCACACTCTTCGCTGGTAAGAAGTGTCTCAGCCATCTTTTCACCGTGACGTACGCCGATCACACGAGTCTCGTGATCCTCTGCATGGAAAAGCTGCTTTACAGCCTCAGCAAGCACCTCGATCGTGCATGCAGGAGCTTTCTGGACCATGATGTCACCTGTATGAGCATTTTCAAATGCGTAAAGCACAAGTTCAACCGCTTCCTCAAGAGACATGATGAATCGTGTCATCTTTGGCTCAGTAATAGTGATCGGTCTGCCCTCCATGATCTGATCGATGAAAAGAGGGATAACAGATCCTCTGGAGCACATAACATTACCGTAACGTGTTCCGCAGATAAGTGTATGCTCAGGCTCGATGGTACGGCTCTTTGCTACAAATACCTTTTCCATCATGGCTTTACTTGTTCCCATCGCATTGATGGGATATGCAGCCTTATCTGTTGAAAGGCATACAACCTTTTTTACGCCCTCATGGATCGCTGCTGTGAGCATGTTGTCTGTACCGATAACATTAGTCTTCACTGCTTCTACAGGGAAAAATTCACAGCTCGGAACCTGCTTAAGTGCTGCAGCATGAAAGATATAGTCTACGCCGTGCATAGCATCTTCAAGTGACTGCAGAGAGCGCACATTTCCGATATAGTATTTGATCTTCGGATTATTGTAGAGATGACGCATATCATCCTGCTTCTTCTCGTCTCTTGAAAAAATACGGATTTCCTTAATTCCTGTATTGAGAAATCTCTTGAGTACCGCGTTACCAAAGGAACCGGTACCGCCTGTGATCATCAGTGTCTTTCCATCAAAAATTGATTCGTTCATAATATCCTCCTCTGCAAACTATTAAACGTTTTTTTCCACAGCTTTTTCAAGCAGTTCTACGGATCTATAAACGTCAAAGTGTTCTACCAGATAGTTTCTGCCGTTCATTCCAAGTTCACTGAACTGTTCCCGTTCCGAAACGATCTTTTTTACAGTGCTGCAAAATCCATCTATATCATCAGACGCGCACCACCAGCCGCATCTGGCTTCATATGTAACTAACGCATGTATATCCGTAACACGGTCTGTCACAGCAAATACCGGTTTTCCTAACTGCATATATGACAAGATCCTTGATGGATAATTCGGGATCGTAAAATCAGGACTAAGTGAAACGATTCCGATATCCGCATCAGATAATCTTTTTTCGTATTCATCCCTCGGAAGCTGTTTCTCAAGGATAAGATTACCCGGCTTTTCTTTTTCGATGAATTCCTGTATCCTCGGTGCCTCTGTACCATCACCTATAAACAGAAATCTTGCATCCGGAAAATCCTGCAGACTGCGGATACCTTCTAAAAGGAAATCAACCGCCTGGGGACGTCCAAGATTACCGCCAAACATAAATGTTACCGGTCTTCCCTTATTATCTCCGCGCTCTTTCTGTTCCCGATCTTCGTGAAGTATCCTTACGGTATTCGGGAAGATCTCCAGCTTTTCAGCAGGTATATCCGGTTCATTGCTCCGTATATACTTGAGATTTCCTTCCGACATGCATCCTATCCTGTCGGAGTCTCTGTACAGTTTTTTCTCCATCTGCCGGAAATAACGGTGAAGCAGTCCGCCTTCTCCCATCATTTGAAGATCCACCGCATTCTGCGGGAAGATGTCCTTAAGCATCAGGTAATTTACAGCTCCGTAATGCTTTTTAAGCGGTTTTAATATACCGGCAAGCGTGATAGGCGGTGTCGGATATATTATAAGATCTATCTTTTCCTGCCAAAAAAACTTTTTTACCGTACTAAGTATCTTTCTGCCGATCGTGAGCTGGATAAGTCCCTTTCTGATCTTATCAGCATGAAACTGATCCGGAAGCGTCACATATGCTGTACGGATATTTCCACGGATATCAAGTTTGCTGTCATCCTGTCCCTCTGATGTACCGGCAGCTATCAGCACCTCATGTCCCTTATCTGCCAACGCATTCACGAGATCCAGATAGATCGTTGATGATGAAAAGCTGAACTTTTGAAATAAGCACAATACTTTCATAGTTTTATTTATCTCTCCCTGTTACAAGTTCCGGGATTTCGAATATATCCGTAAGAGATGAAAGTGTGTAATCCTCGCGGATTCCTTCTCGATAATCTCTGCTCCGATATACTCCGTCACTTCGTGTTATACGCGCAGTACGTATGTCACTTGTATGCGATATATAAAAGTCCTTTTCGGGATTATCTCCAACATACAGAATTTCACACAGAGACACTCCAAGTTCTTCCGAAATCCTGTTAAACCCGATAAGAGAAGGTTTCCAAGCATCTCTTCCTATTTCATCCGTGAGGATTATCACGTCAAAATCTTTTTCTGCATGAAGCGCTTCTACCTTTCGTCTCTGCGTTACGGCATAACCGTCTGAAAGGATTCCTGTACGGAATCCTTTCTCTTTTAAGCCTCTAAGCGTGGCTTCTACATCCTTATGGTAAGTAATCTCCGGTTTATGCTCGCGGTAAGCTTTTACAAGCGCCATTACATTTTCTCTGCTGTCTTCTACGCCAACAGAACGAAGAAAACGATTAAACACTTCTTTCGAACTTTCTTCCGCCAGGTTCAAAAAACGCTTCTTTAATTCTGTCGCGGTGTACTTCTGACCATTAAGCATGCCTGCAAGAGTTGTGTCTTCTCCCGCAAGTGCTTCTGCTACAGCAGCATATCCGCTTCTTGCATATTCCATCTCGGAGATAAGTGTATCATCAAGATCAAAAATAACTGCCTTCGTACTCATACTCCCGCTCCATTTTTTCATTAAGCATGATACTCTGATCAAATCGAAGGAATGTCAGATGATCTCTGAAATTCTCGTTGTATGAAAGCGTCTCTCCCGAAAGAAGTCTGTAGAGATTCTCGCAGGAATCAGCGCCTGCCATTATAGACATCGGTGCACCTCCGCCAAACCGGGGGTTGATCTCTATATATTCAATGCCTCTCTTTGTCTTCATGCACTGCACTGTAATATGTCCGATGGGTTTTAATTCCTGCATGAGACGTGTAACATCTGCCATGATCTCCTGATCACGTGTGATAACGCCCTTTGCGATCTCTCCGCTTCTGGTAGCTATACGTATTCTCGGCACCAGTGTTATAAGTTTTCCATCAAAATCAAGAAAAGCATCTATCGTATACTCTGTGCCTTCCATAAATTCCTGCACGATCGGCTTATCGATGAGCTTAAGGTATGTCGCAAGCTCTTCCTGATCGTTTACCTTAAAAGCATTTATGGATGAACTGCCGTCAAGAGGCTTGATGAAGAGCGGGAATTTCAGATTTGCGCTATCATCAAGCTCTTCATCCGTAAGCATGTGTGGAACCTTGAAACCATGCTCCTCAAGAAACCTCTGCGTATTTTTCTTGTCACGGCAGACATTTATAACACTTTCATCTGAAACCAGTACTTTTGCGCTGGTTTCTTTTTCGATCCTGCCCTTGTTTTCTGATAAGAGTCTTAACTCGGTATCGATCGTCGGAACAATGAGTGATATTTCTGAACGTTTACAGATATCGATGATCGAATCTATATATTTTTCTCCTTCCGAGATTCTCGGAACGATTTCTTTAACATCTGCAAAGTACAGCGCAGGCGCCAGCTCTGAACAGTCGGCTGCAACTATATTTCCCTTAATACCAAGACGGTCTCTTGCATTCTTAAAGCAGTTTATCAGTTCCACCCTTCGTCCGGCAGACAGAATCAAAACATTGATCATTTTATTTCTCCTTATGATCCTCAGGCGTGCCTGTAAAAAATTCCATGGTCGCTGATGTTTCGGAGTTTATTCCTTCTCTGTGAAAAACCTTTCCAACTGTCATGAGTATTATCTTTACATCCATAAAGAACGACAGATTTCTCACATATTCTACATCATATTCAAATTTCTTTTCCCAGGTTATCGCATTGCGTCCGTTTACCTGAGCGAGTCCCGTAAGTCCCGGAAGTACATCATGCCGATGCTTCTGCTCTTCATTGTAAAGCGGGAGATACTGCACTAAAAGAGGTCTGGGACCTACGATAGACATTTCTCCCTTTAAGATATTGAATAATTCCGGAAGTTCATCAAGTGATGTAGCTCTGAGTTTTTTTCCGAAAGACGTAAGTCTGACTTCATCCGGTAGCAGATTTCCCTCTGCATCTCTCTCATCCGTCATACTCCGAAATTTACAAAGTCCAAATATCTTTCCGTTAAGTCCGGGGCGCTGCTGCCTGAATATCACAGGACTACCAAGCTTAACCCTTACCAACAGAGCCGTGATGAGCAACACCGGAGACAGGCAGATGATCGCCGTAAGCGACAGGATGATGTCGAGAAGTCTTTTTATATATTTTCTATATAACATTCATTTTCACCTTTCGGAGACACAGCGCAAGCACCATCGTTAGTCATCAGAGTCTACAGGTTTATGATAATCCTTGAAGTTATATGTCCGAAGCTTTTCGTCTTCTTCCACAGCCTCTGCTGCATCCTTAAATTCAGTATGTGTCTCACCCGGTATGTATACTCCCGGAGTGTACTTGTAAGTAGGTACCAGTTCTCCTATCCAGCTGTGAACATCGAGCCTCTCGGATCGGGATGCATTATCAAGCGCATGAAGCTTTTTATAAAAGCTCTCTTCATCAAATTCAATAGGCTTTCCGATATGGATCAGCTTATTCGGAGTATCCTGCATGCCTTCTTCTTTCATGAGCATCTCTTCGTAAAGCTTTTCTCCCGGACGGAGTCCTGTAAATTTGATCTCAATGTCTTCACCAGGAACATATCCGGACAGACGTATAAGGTTGCGGGCAAGATCCAGGATCTTAACCGGTTCTCCCATATCGAGGATAAAGATCTCACCACCCTTTGCATATGCTCCTGCCTGAAGTACCAGAGACACTGCTTCCGGTATAGTCATAAAGTAACGGATGATCCTGGGATCGGTAACAGTTACCGGTCCGCCTTCAGCAATCTGCTTTTTGAAAAGCGGTATGACCGAACCATTTGATCCAAGCACGTTTCCGAAACGAACCGCAACAAACTCGGTCTTTCCTCGGTGATTATATGACTGGACGATCATCTCACAGATCCTCTTTGTGGCTCCCATTACATTTGTGGGATTTACAGCTTTATCTGTGGAGATCATTACAAATTTATCTACATCATTGTCTACCGCAGCCTGTGCAACTTTCCAGGTTCCCATGACGTTATTTTTGATAGCCTCATTGGGACTCACTTCCATGAGCGGAACATGCTTGTGCGCTGCCGCATGATATACGATATTCGGGCGGTAAGTCTTAAAGATATCATTTACGCGCTTGGTATTACGGACAGAACCGATAAGCACCTTGAGATTAAGATCCGGGAACTTATCTGCCAATTCCTGCTGAATGTCGTAAGCGCTGTTTTCATATATATCAAGAATGATAAGCTGTTTCGGATGATGTGTTGCGATCTGTCTGCAGAGCTCGGAACCGATAGATCCGCCGCCTCCCGTAACGAGTACGACCTTTTCCGTAACATAGGCCATGATAGAATTAAGATCTACCTGGATAGGTTCGCGGCCAAGAAGATCCACAACATCTACCTTTTTCAGCTGACTTACGCTTACTTCGCCGTTTACCAGCTGATATATACCCGGAAGAGTTTTCAGTTCGCACTTTGTTTCCTTACACACATCAAGGATTTCTTTCAGCTGCTGTCTCGCTGCACTCGGTATGGCAACGATGATCTCGTCGATATCATACTGTGCTGCAGCCTCCAGGATATCCTCACGTCCACCGACTACCTTTACGCCATGGATATAATTTCCGATCTTCGCACGGTCATCATCTATAACGCACATGACGCTCTTTTGGATATACTTACTGGTATTCATCTCACGGATAAGAGAATTTCCTGCTTCTCCTGCTCCGATCACCATTACATTCTTATTGCGGGCGCTTTCTGTCCTCTTTTGTACAAAGGTTCTGAACAGACGATACGCAAAACGAGACACAAGAACCAGCGCAGTCAGTACAGAAGCATACTGAAAGTAATAGCTTCTCGGCATTGTGAAATGAAAGAAGATCATTCCCGCTGCCTGAAGCATACTGGTAACGAGACACGCCGATACGGTCGATGTCATCTCCGGAATGCCGGCATACGTCCATAAACTGGAATAAAGGTGAAAAATATTAAATATAAAGATCGTCAATACGATGTTTACCGGAAGGAAGCGCCATATGTTTTCCTGCCACATATAACCGCCTGCCGTAGACATCATTTTGGCATATGAAAGATCAAATCTAAGTAAAATTCCAAGGGCACACGAAGCCATGACCGCAAGAACATCATAGGTGATAAGTCCCATGCGGCGGATCAGTAATTGTTTATTTTCAATAAGTTTTTTCATGATTTATCTATCGTTTCCGGCTGTACCGAAGAGTTAATCTATTAATCCCATAATCCGAGTTATTATAGCAAATCCGTATATATCAGTCAAAATCGCTATCCGCAATCAAAAGCAATGAAAAAAACACCACACTGTAAGGCGGTACTATAAAGCAGTTCTCAAAAAAAGATGCCATAAGAAGCGCAAAAACTCCCGAAAGAGCCAGTCTCCTGTCCGGATACCATGAGTAATTCTGTGTTTCATAATGAAACAACGCTCTGTACAAAAGCCATAAGAACAGCAGAAATACTATTATTCCATGAACCGTCAGTATATCAAAGAGTCCATTGTGAACTTCAAATATAAAGAAACTTTTTAATTCATAAGACGATCCTACGCCTGTAAGAGGACGATGTATAAAAGCCTCCCACAGTTCTGACCAGATAGCTTCACGACCGCTCAGCACGTCTTTATATAATATCTTTAACTGGAATCCCGTCTTTCCGATAGCTGCGTACAACCCTGTAAACGCGATACTTCCGAGTGTGAACAGCATTACTATCAGACGAAAAACGTTTCTTTTTCCGGAAACTAACGGCAGCAACAGCCAGACACCACCGAATACAAGGAGGGACACTATCATGGATCGCGCATGATAACAGATAAGCAGTAAACATGTAGCAGCAAAAAAGACTATCTGTACCCACTTAATGTAATCAAACATAAAGTCATTTTTAATATATTCCAGAAAGACCACTCCCATTATGAAGAAAACGAGAAATGCCAGTCCAGCCATATTAAAGCCATAATCCCAACGTACGATCGCATACCATGGGATCACCAGTAAAAAGCCACAGCCTGAGATAATTCTCTTTGTTTTTTCAGAAATCCTCATCCGCCCTGTGAGAAACAGTAAAAGCGTCATGCTCCAAACAACCAGGACCGCGCCCTTATTTGAATGAAGTATGAAAAGATTTATGGCAGCTACAGCATCCGCCGCCAGCATCACACAAAAATCTGCGATACTGTCCTTTATATTTATATTCAGTAAAAATAAAAGCCCAAGTCCCGAACACAGGATCAGCGTTCCATATGGTGAAACAGCCGCATAAAACGGCTGCCACAAAAATGAAGATATATAAAACCACAGAAACAGCAGCACGGTAAGTATTTCCGTGGCTTTCTGCCTTTTTTCTTTAGTCAGCATTTTTCCTCTGTATCAGCTTTCTTAAGACAAGCATCGCCTCTCCCCTGAAAAGAAAGAGAAGCAACAACACTATTCCTGCATTCCACCAAAAATAGTTTTTCATGTTAAAGATCACGAGAAGCGATTCTATCATAAGAAGTATCACAGCCCCTATATCACGTACGATCTTTACTTCCAGCTTCACATGCTTTCGTACAAACACAAAAGCAAGCGCAAACATAACAAAATAAGAGCAAAGTGTTGCCAGTGCGGCTCCAAAAGTATTAAATCTCATGATCCCAAAGTAGTTAAGAACGATATTTACAACCGCACCAACGCCTGTTGCCCGTCCCATACTCTTTCCGTCACGAAAAGCCAGCGCAATAGATCCGAGAAATCCCTCAAGCGCTCCAAATATTACCGATACAAGAAGCGGCGGAACAAGTATCCAGGCCTCGTAAAAACCTTTCCTAAAGAGAAGCGCGGCAATTATCCTTAAAAGCCAGATTATCCCTGCGCATCCCATAAAGAGAACTGCTTCATATGTACGGTACATTTCGGAGAAAAACTTTTCTCTGTCCGCACCCTTATACTCCTTAACCGCCGACATCTGCCACGCCTGTGCAAATATCCTCTGAACGGTCTGAAGTATCGCGGGAATCTTGTACGCAGCGCCATAAAGACCATTCTGAGATGCTCCGAGCATCAAAATTATGTAATATCGGTCAATGGCATTATTAACCCAGCTTGCAGTTGAGTAAAGAAGCATTGATGAGCCGTAAGTCGTGACTTCATTTTCAAGATGGTCCTCACCTGCTCCGGCTTTTTCTCTTTGAAGTGCCAGCTTTATGCCGGACTTTCCATCAATTAAGAGAAACATTATCAGGAAAGCCCCTAAAAATGCTATCATCTGCGCCAACAGATATCCGAGAAGCCCCATCGACATCACAAGCAGGAAGAACAGATTTGACATTATAACAAGCAGCGTACAGGATACGCTTCCTGTGATCATTATCTGAACCTGCTCAGTCCCCTGACAATAGAGAAGCATAAACTCATAAAGACTGTCACAAATATACAGCACAGCAAAAAGAATGAGTAATAGCGGCATGTTTCTGCCTGCCATAAATCCCGGTCTCGGCAGTCCTGTATAGAGATATGCCGCCAGCAGCAATGATATTCCGGCTGTTATAAAAACCGAACGAATTACCTTTTTTAATCCATACAGAAGTATCCTGTCCCGATCCTCCACATGGTCAAGACCGAATCTAAGGGCTGCCTCTCCCGCATTTACTGATAAAAGCGGCACCAACAGCAGCAGCGTCGTCTGCATGACATCCGCCACACCGTATTCTGCTTCCGTAAGAACTGACGTGTAAAAAGGAACCAGACAGAATACCAGAACCTTAGATACAAAGGAACTCACCGTAAATAGTGCCATATTATGAAAAAGATACCGGTATTTTCCCTCTTTCATCTCATCTTCTCCGGTAATTTATTCTTAACCCCGTTTCCTGCGATCATTTCTCCGTTAAAGATAACGCACAGTAAAAACAGCAGTAACGGCGCATAATCTGCCCACATGAGATCCATGTCTATAAATGACTCGATAAAGATCGCAAACAAAGCAGAAGCTGCACAGATTTTTTCCGTAGCCCCTTTTTGCAAAGCAGATCTCATCTCCTTTAATCTGGTCCATATAAGTATCATTGAACCCACAAACACTGTCAGTCCGTAAACTGCCAGTATGTCATACATAGCATTATGGATATTATATTCAAAGAAACTTCTGAGTTTTCTTCCGGAACCTATTCCAAAAAAGATCTGTGTCCTGAGGATCTCCCATACCTCATACCATATCTGCTCACGCCCCGAAAAGATATTTTTGTAGAAGAAAGGAAGCTTCATATTGAATCCGGTTCCACCAAGGACCACATATACTGCTACAAAAAGGAGTGATCCAAGTGTAGAAAACAGCACCAGCGATGTATATGCCCACTTTCTCTTAGCTATAAATCTCATACCCACATAGAAGAAAAAGAGAAACAGGAAAAGTGCGAGAAATGCCCCTCTCGCAAGATGCCAGAGGACCAGAGTCACTACACGGATAACGGAGATAACGATAAAAAATCCGTATATTTCTTTCCTTGATGTAAGAAACGTAAGCAATATCATTGCCCCGAAAAATGTAAATACCGTAACCGTGGCACCTGTATTTGAATTATACGAAAATGCCCTGTCGTACAGAAACCATGATATAAACATCATGAGAAAGAATACTGCCGAAACCTTCTTCTGGAGCTCTGTAAACTTTATATGAGGTGCCAGATACCAGATAAGTAAGAAATCCGCTATTATCAAGAAACAGCCTTTATTTGAACCAATTATAAACAGATTCAAAAGTGCTATCGCCAGTGTCGCCCCCATAACCCACAGCATCCTGTCACCTGTTTTGAGTGCCTTTATCAGATTTACGTTATTAAAGAAAAGCAGCGCTAATGCTGCAAATACTATGCTTGTATTATATATTTCCGTTACATGATAAAAACCTGGAAATGTCCAGGTTCCGGCATAAAAAACCATTAGGATAACAAGTGCTGCCCAGTTCAGTATCGTCTGCCTGAGCGAAGGCGTAAAACGATCCTCTGAAGTTCCTGTGCTCTGCTGTTCCATGAAGTTGACTCCTTATCTATTGCATTAAGCAGACGATCATGATTGCCGTCTGTCAGAAGTTCTCGTATTTTCTCCGCGATCTCCATAGGATCATCGGGATCATGAATCAGATCTTTCTCCTCTATACCTGCCAGAACGGATAAAACTCCGCATCTGTCCGACAGAAGAAGATCTTCTCCGGACAACAGCGCTTCGAGGGGCGCCAGTCCAAAGGTCTCAAAAATACTGTTTTGTATATAAATCGAATGTTTTCGGTATTCTGACTGCATTTCTGCAGCTGTCAATCGTCCCAGATCATTTACAAAAGAAAATCGCCTGATTTCCGAAGAATCAGCGCCTTCTGCTCCTGCAACGGTCAATGACATCTCCGGAAAACCGTTTTCCCGTAAATACGCTATTGCCTGCGCAATACGGACAATACGCTTCCTCGGCATTCCTCCGCCGACAGAAAGCACGGAAAACTGTTTCCGTCCCTCGTCATTTTCTGACTTATCTGTACCAAACTGTTCCCAGCTTACTCCATTTGTAAGAAATGCTATTTTCCTGCGTTCCTCTGGATAATACTCTTTCAGCCAGTCTGCAAACTGCTCTGAAACTCCCAGGATCATGTCTGCCATATCAAGCATCTTTCGCTCATCACGAGCCATCGCTTCATCCGGCACTCTGTTTATCCTGTCTTCATATTCCACACAGCCATGCATGAGATAAATACTTGGTATCCGAAAAAATTTTGCGGTCTTCATTCCAAGAAGATTTTGCCTTGAATATCCTGAAAATACCGCCGCACCTGCCTCCGGCATCTTCCACAGGATCTCAAGCGCACGTTTCAGCTTATCTCTGGAGTTAAGAGTCAACGTATCTGCCGGAAGCGCATGTTTTAACGCAAGAGTTGCATTCGCAGGCCCAGTCCCGGAATAGTCATCGCCTATTAGAAAGATTCTGTTCCTCTGCATATTCCTTTTTACCTCTGAACATCCATCTGACCGCCTGCATCACAGAAACCCGCTCGCCAAATAATGCTCTTTTTCTCACTGCAAACTGGATACATAAAAGCGGCCAAAGCGCTCTGCTCATTCTGTAATATCCTGCGCCACGGTTTCTGAAAAAGATCCTGTCATAACCCTTAAACCAGGTAGATTCATTAGGTATGAGACCCGCTATCCTTTCCGGAATATAGGTGATCTTTAATCCTTTTTTCAGGCAATCCCATAAAAAGATATTTTCTTCACCCATGGCATACTTTGCTCCGGCACCAAAGGCTTCATCAAGAACGATGTTTTTTTCTCTAAGTGATGATAAACGAAATGCTACCTCCGGAGAAAAGATCTTCATCGTTGACAGCCTGCCCATCTGTCTCTCCCTGTCAAACACCGGAGAATGACGCTCCGGTCTCTCTATAAAGAAAACCAGCAGGTCTGATTCAGGATGTCTCTTAAAGGCATCAAGTATCTTTTTCTGGTAATCCTGAACATACTGTACATCATTATCACAGAAAATGCATATTTCAGCGCCTTCTTCCTTAGCCGCCCTGAGAGCTCTGTTCCTGCTCTTACTAAGCCCTCTTTCAGGTACAGTTATCATCCTGATCTTCTGCTTATCCGACTCTGTAATATTGTCATCTGCATGATCACTCTGATTGATAATGACCACATCTCCGCTGATATTTAATTCACGAACGATACTGTCATCCTCAAGATTCATCGCAGAAAGCAATACCGTTAACTTGTTTTCAGTATTATTCGGGATCATATTCTTCTTCCCACAGCATGAAGAGCATAAAAAGCGAAGCACCACATGCTCTTTATAAGACTCAGACCCTCTACTTTTCTGTAGAGATTCCAGATTCTCTGTATTGCGACCTTCTTATTTGCGGATAATGTGCCGCCGCTTCTGCGATAGAGTGTGAGCGGCTGATCAAGCCCCCACGCTTCATATCCGTGTCTCAATACTTTCCACCAGGTTGCCGTATCCTCACTCGGGACCTCCGGCATATGGATCAGTTCTTTTGATATAAGCTCCGTGTCAAATATCACAGTACTTGTAAAAATAGTCGTATTCTTTAATGCCTGTCCGTAATTCATGTGAAGAGGCACTCTGACTATCTTGTCAACTCCGACGCCGTCTTCATCTGCAAACTCATACCCTGTAAAAGTGAAAGCCTTGTTTATCTTTGACTGAAAAGCAAGCTGTCTCTCCAGTTTCTCCGGCTCCCATATGTCATCTGCATCCAAAAAAGCTATATACCGTCCTCTTGCGGCATCTATCCCGACATTTCTGGCACTTGCCGCACCTCGCCTTTCGCCTGAATCAACGAGACGTATGCGATCAGGTTCTCCCTTTTCAGCATAATCCTCAATAAAAAATCTGATCTTTTCAACACTGTCATCCTCAGAATGATCATTCACAAGGATCAGTTCCCAGTCCTTATAATTCTGAGCGATAACAGAACGGATCGTATCGCAGATAAAGCGTCCGGCATTATGAACCGGTATCACAACCGAGATCATGGATTCCTTTTCTCCCCTTTTTGCATCTGACTTCCATCAGAACCTGCTGTTACGGTTTCACTCGTTCCCTCTGTGCTCTCTTTAGTAAATAAGATCTTGCACGTAAGGATCATGAGCTTGATATCAAGCCATATAGAATACTGTTCTATGTAATAAAGATCAAATTTCAGCTTATCATACGGAAGAGTATTGTACTTACCGTAAAGCTGCGCATATCCCGTGATACCTGCCCGTACCTTCATCCGATAAGCAAATTCCGGCATGGATTTCTTGTATTTCTCGATAAAAGCAGGTCTCTCAGGCCTCGGTCCTACAAAGGACATATCACCCTTTAGAACATTGAAGAGCTGTGGAAGCTCATCGATCCTGCACTTACGGATAAATGCACCGACAGGCGTTATCCGCGGATCTTTTTCCATTGCAAGCACAGCCACTCCTGCACTTTCCGCATTTACGATCATGCTCCGGAACTTGTAAATCTCAAATTCTCTGGCATTTTTTGTACATCTGACCTGCTTATAAAGCACCGGGCCGCCATCAGAAAAGTGTATTACAAGCGCCGTAATGATCATTATGGGCGATGTCAGAATGATAAGTATCAGCGAAAGAACAACGTCCATGATCCTCTTTATGATCCGCTCCTCATACTCCAAAGGATTACCTTCCGTAAGCAATAGCGGTGTATCAAATAAATGCACCGGTGTGGAACCATTCAGAATGATATCCGAGATCTTCGGCATTACGTATATTCTTTTGGAATTTTCATAGCAATACTTGAATACATTATTACGTGTTTCTGCAGGGATATCCCAAAGCATTACCGTGTTATATTTTGATATAACCGCCGTAACCTTATCCCACCCCTCGTCCGTGCTTATAGACTCAGCAATATGAAACTGATCTCTTCTCGTTGCGAGCTTATCCTTAAATTTTCTAATGGACTTTCCTCTATAGACGAGCAGAACATCATAAGGTCTGAACATCCTCTGATAGATCCTGCCCATAACCGAGATCCACATTCCCGAAAAAACTGTCTGGAGTACCAATACTATAAATAACGGAACCGGATTCGGAAACTTATAAGACAAAAGCATTACAACAAAGTAAAAAAACGTACCGGTAAACGATGCCGTAAAGACAAAGGAAAACATCACTTCCCCGATCTTTCTGACACCTACCAGCAATCCTCCGAATACTCTTCCAAGGAAAATGAATACTCCGATATAAAGAGCCATTACAAACAAATGACCCCTGAAATACAGCTGTGTCCTGAATTCAAGATTATATATCCTGTTAAGAATGTACAGGATCGCTCCCGAATCAACCGCTATCATGACTGCACATACAGCCAGCATATAAAGGCGCCGCAGCGCATCTGTCGATTTAATCGCTTTCATCTCACACTATCGCTTTCCGGCAAAAATAAGCGCCAGTGCTCCCGGCACCCCTAATAATGCCAGTCCAGCCGGCAAAAATTCTCTATCTCTTACTTCTCTGTCTGCCACCCCTCTGAATCTGAGGTAGTGACTGATGTATTTAAGTTTCAATGACGACCAGGGTGTATTTTTTGATCGGTTAACATAATAGAGATACCACCCTGTGGGGTTCTCTTCTCTAAGTGCCGCCACCCTGTCTGTAAGTCCGGATTCTAGGAGTTCACAGACTGTCAGTATCTTTGGCAGTACCGCCAAAACACATTCTCTGTCTATCTCATCATACACTACATCTTCCGGAACATACTTTTCTCCGGGAATCTCAGGGAATAGATGCCTTTTCAAAATCTCCGTCTTAAAAACAAGAGTTGTCTCTCCCTTAAATCCCTGCCTGTACAGACCCTGAAGTGTACTGAAAGATATATTCGGCATCACGGCATCATAAAGAGTATGTTCTTCATCTGCGCCCTTATGAGCGACAATACCGCCGCAATCCCGTTTATCAGCCACTTCTGACCACTTCATCAATATATCAGAAACCGCAGTTGATGTAAAACTGTCATCCGAATCAAGGCATACAAAAAGCTCTGTTTCCGTAAGCTTTACTCCGGTATTATGAGCCCGCATCTTTCCGCCATTCTTCTGTTTATAATAGCGGATAGAAAGCAGACCATCATTTATCCATCTGTTTACAAGCTTCTCCGTCCCATCCGTCGAACCATCATCAACGATAAGCCACTGAAAGTCTCTGTCTGTCTGAGCACAGAGACTTTCGTAAACTCTTGGAAGAAGCTTTTCCCGATTATAAGTTGGTGTAAAAACAGTCAGTTTCAATCTTTTCTCCAGCTTTAGTTCCAAAATGCCTTGTAATCCGCAAGTTCCATTTTCTGTCTTTCCGGAAGATCGTAATGAAGAACGGTTCTGACCCCTGTACTTCCGACTTCTTTGAGCCCTGTATCCTTTAGGTAGTCGATTATAGGACTCTCCTTTGACAAAACGATAAATTCCGTATTTGTTTTCTGCATCGCTTCCAGGAAGTTTTCTTCAGGGATCGCCACATTTTTTGTGATCACATTAAGCAGCCTGTTTACGTATATATTCTGCTCTTTAACCTGATCATCCTGCTCTTCTCCGTTGATTATCGCGAGATACTGTGTCCTGTCCGCAGCAAGCAGTATCGATGCATCGTACTGCCGGAGTTCCATCTGCATATTAAAGTCACAAAGAGCTACCGGATATTCCACCTCTGAATTGTCGCGGATCACCTGACTTACGGCAATGACCTCGTTTGGTATCTTGTAATAGTTCTCCGCCGGTATGTAACCGTCTGCATATACATATGTCCCTGCCCCTATAAATATCAGCGTAATACCTATAAAGACCGGTATACGTGCCGCAGAATTTTTCTTATACAGAAATTCAACAGCCAGATACGCCACAGTCACTATGACAGGCGCGATCCAGAAAAACCTGTAATATTCTTTATTTATATCAAATATATGATTAACTACTACCGGAACCACCGGATTAAATATCGTTATAAGAAGCATAAGTGCCGGAAACGCAAAGATCCTACGTTCCCTGTCTTTTCCCTTTACAAGGAAAAAGATCGCTGCTGCTGCCCACAAAGCTAAATATAATCCGCTTCCGCAGTAATACTGTATGCACTTCAGTACATAAAGAAAACCTTCACTCTGAACCGTAAGTGTCTGCAAGGTGTCACCTCATCATCTTGGATATGTATAAATAACAAACATTCCCCGCACGTATGCGATATAAAGAAGGATCAATATAAGGCATGGTAATACGCATAAAAATGCCTTTATAAGTACTGAAAATCTGCGTTTGATCACAGCTAACGGCAAAGTAAACACAGCTACAGCCGTTGGAACGAGCATATTCGCCGAATTCGACAATACTGCCGATCCTGTCGCCACAGCAAACAACATAAGCCAGATTTTCTTATCCCTGTCATCTTCCAAAAGCTTCATGTACAGCAGGAAAACAAGGGGCATTACTAC
>CAMVTN010000040.1 GCA_947170415.1 uncultured Lachnospiraceae bacterium
TAAGGGGAGCTGTACCGGGAGTTGGTTACCGGTACAGCTTTCTTTTTGACTATTTTCCTTGTCAACTTGACAAATGACAAGGGTAGAATTATCGTGTTAGCTAAGACTAATGAAAAGGAGCGTATGAACATTGCTCTTCAGAAATATGTTAAGAAACCTTATAAAAAATAAGGTTCAGTTCTTTTCGATATTTATCATGTCGTTTTTGGGCCTGTATGTATTTGTGGGAATGGACTCGGAAGTTGCCGGATTTACGGCGGCAGAAGATGCATTTTACTCAAAGTACGAACTTGCCGATATCTGGGTACAGGGCAAAAATTTCACCACCGATGATCTCTCGCATATCCGGGAAATAAAGGGGATAAAGGATGCTGAGAGACGTGCTTCTGTTAAGGGAAAAGCGGTCCTCGATACACGTGAAGCAGATATGTATCTGAATTTTGTCGAGAGTAATGAGATTTCAAAAATAGGTATCGTAAAGGGAGAAGAGTATAAACCCGGTGAAAACGGGATATGGCTTGATTACAGGTTTGCCGACTCCAACGGTTATGATATAGGCGATAAGATCAAGCTGAAATATGAAGGAAAGACCTTTGATGAGGTTATCCGGGGAACGATACGAAACCCGGAATATGTCTACTATCTTCAGGATGCAGCATCCATGATGCCGGCATACGGTACCTATGGCATGGCATTTATGGATATATCTGAGTATCCGAATGAAGATGTCTATTTTAATGAAGTAATAATCGATGCTGATGACATCGACAATATCAACGCACTATCTCCAAAAGAAAAAAATATAAAATATGATCTTTCATCAAAGATATGCGATGCCCTTGATATGGATACACTTGCTGTACTTGATAAAGACGATAGCCTGAGCTATCAGACTTTTCGTGCTGAGATGAACCAGCACACGAGCATGTCGTTCATGTTTCCGATCGTGTTTATGCTGATATCGGTGCTCGGAATAATCACTACCATGACGAGAATGACGAAGAGGCAGAGGGTAGAAATAGGAACATTGAAGGCTTTGGGAT
This sequence comes from uncultured Lachnospiraceae bacterium, assembly GCA_947170415.1. Taxonomy (GTDB): domain Bacteria; phylum Bacillota; class Clostridia; order Lachnospirales; family Lachnospiraceae; genus NK4A144. The sequence continues at coordinate 1,044 of CAMVTN010000040.1, forward strand.
TTTCAAAGCGGGTAATCACCCTGCACTATGTTTCCTATGGATTTGTCTTAAGCTTTGTAGGTAGTATCCTGGGAGCTTTTGCCGGATATAAGATGATCCCGGATCTGATCTTTGACATGATGTCGGATACCTATTTGCTGCCGGATGCATCGAGCAGACTTTCTTTCGCAGGTGTATTTATGATCACTGCGTCTGTTGCAGTATCTTCACTGGTAAGTTTTTTATCATGCCGTAGGGAATTGCAGCTGCCGCCTGCAGAAACCCTAAAACCTGAAGCTCCGAAACTCGTAAAAGCATCACGCTTGGAAAAAAGCAGTTTTTGGAAGAAACTGACATTTGCGACTCAGTGGAATCTGCGTGATATAAGGAGAAATAAAGTCAGGACAGGAATGGGCGTGGTAGGAGTTGCAGGTTGTACCATGCTTATCCTCACAGCCTTTGGATGTCTGGATTCTATCGAATTTATAACAGACTGGATGTATGGGCAGCTTAATACTGCAAGCTACCAGATAATAATGAAAGAGGACACGACCTATCCTGTCACACGTGATTATGCTCTTAAATATAAAGGACAGATGATGGAAACAGTAGCAGCTGACTTTGAAGTGGGATCGGTTAAAAAGAGCGGCAGCGTAACAGTCATAGAAAAGGGCAATTACATGCACTTTCAGGGGGAAGGATTTGTACATAAGAAATTGACGGAGAATGGAATATCCATGTCTGCAAAAATGGCAGAGCTTCTTGGAATAAAAGAAGGTGATTTTGTCAAATGGCACCTGACCGGTGATGATAAGTGGCAGAAAGACAGAGTAGTGCAGCTGTATGTCAATCCTGCAACGCAGGGAATCACGATGTATCGTGATGTATATGAGAAGCATGAATATACATTTAACCCGACTACGATCCTTACAAATAAAAATGCAAAGAAAGAACTGGCAGAGGATGATCACATAGTAGATGTTCAGGATACAAAAGAAATGATGAAATCCATGGATGAGATGAAAGCCATGATGTATATGATGATGGGGATATTCATAACCGCAGCTGTGGTACTTGGAGTAGTGGTTTTGTACAATCAGGGAATACTTTCATTTGTGGAAAAATCCAGAGAGATGGCGACGCTTAAGGTGCTTGGCTTTTCTACGGGAAAGATCCGGTGGATACTCCAGCTCCAGAATATATGGGTGACGGCGGTTGGAGTGGCTGTAGGTATACCGTTTGGACAACTGTTACTGGTTGCGATCATGTCGGATATGGCTGAGTCAATGGACTATAGAGCCGTTATTTTTACACCGTCTTATCTTTATTCGGTGCTTGGAACGTTTATCTTATCCAGTGCAGTTAGTTTCTTTTTATCTGCGAGGGTAAAGGATATAGATATGGTTGAAGCTTTGAAGGGAATCGAATGATGAATAAAAAGAATGTAGTAAAAGCAGTTGGAATAGTTGTTGCAGTAGTTATAGCTGCGTCAGGTACAGTACATGCGATTAATGCTGCGCCGTCCTACAGTGCTGTAGAAGTAAAAAAATCCGTGATAGAAGGAAGTGTAAAAGAAAGCGGAAAGATACATGGCGCTGATGACAAAGTTTATTATGCAGCTGTCACGGCTCCGATAGAAAGCATCTCGGTAAAACTCGGAGATAAAGTAAAAAAAGGTGATACTGTCGTTAAGTATGATGACAGCGAGCTTAAGCATATGCTTGATGAAGCTGAGATCAAGTCAAATATGGCAGAACTCGAATATAAGGGAAGTGTAGAAAAGAGTAATGACTACGCTCAAAAATATCAAAAAGCAGTAAATGATGATGACGCATATGCCGCGCTTTACTGGCTTTATAGAGAAAAAGGAAATGAGATCTCCGAAGAGGAATTTAATCGAAGCTATCAGATCCAGTGTCAGATCGATTCGGTAAATAAAGAAATAGCTGAAAAAGAAAAGGAGATCAGCGAGAGTCAGCATAAAAAGAATAAAGCGACAGGATACGGAACCAAGTCGGAAGATGACTATTCTGAAAGCAATGTAAAGCACATTAAAGACGCGCAGAAAGATATAGACAGGTTAAATACGGAACTTGCCGAATTAAAAAAACAGCTGAACGTCACAAGTGAGGGAGCGGTCACTCCGGACGAAAATTCGGAAATGAATGATGTAAATAATGTAATGGAGGACATAACCCGTAACCAAGAGCAATAAAGCAGCATACGAAGGGAATATCCTTAAAGAGGATGAGAAGAAAGCCCTTGAAAAAAACAGTGAACTCACCAAAAAAGAAGCTGAACAGGTTTCAGAAGACTATGTGAAGGCGACAGACGGCATAAAATCAGAGTTTTCCGGGATAGTTACGGAACTAAATGTTCATGACGGTGCGTATGTTACAGAAGGCACACCGCTTTTTACCATAGAGAATTCTGAAAATCTGGTATGCAGGACAGATATCAGTAAATACGATATTCTTGATATTAAAGAAGGACAAAAAGCAGAAGTCGATATCTCCGGAAGAAAGTACAGTGGCACGGTAACAAAGATCAATTCTCTGGCAAAGGCAGATTCATCCGACAAGACAAAGGTGGAAGTAGAGGTTTCTATAGATGGAGCAGACGAGGCTGCGATAATAGGACTGGAAGCAGATGTGACGATCTATACCGAGAAATCGGAAGATACACTTACAGTACCTGTGGAAGCATTTTACAGCGACAATGACGGTGATTACTGCTATGTAATTTCTAATGGAAAAATTGAAAAGACGTATGTGAAGAGCGGCATAAATAACGGTGAAAACGTGGAAATAACAGAAGGACTTGAGAGTGGTGATATCGTGATCACTGATGCTGTTACTGACAAAAATGTAGGAGAGAAGGCGAAATATGTCCTTAATTGAGTTAAAGAATGTGTCAAGATCCTATACAATGGGAGATCAGAGCTTTTATGCGATACATGATATAAATCTAAATCTGGAAGAAGGAGAATTTGTAGTAATCCTCGGACCATCCGGAGCAGGAAAGAGCACACTCTTAAATCTCCTTGGAGGAATGGATTCACCGACGGAGGGCGAGATCATATTTGACGGAAAAGACATAGCTAAATTCAGTGATGATGATCTTACGGATTACAGAGCGTGGAATGTGGGGGTTGTTTTTCAGTTTTATAATCTGATCCCGATGCTTACTGCCTATGAAAATGTTGCTCTTATGAAAGATGTTCGTGCAAATTCACGAAAGAAATCTGTGTGGAATACGGGTAAAATAGAGGTAATGCGTCCGGAGGACGCGATCGCTGCAGTTGGACTGACTAAGAGAATGTACCACTTTCCGTCCCAGATGTCCGGAGGTGAACAGCAGAGAATATCCATAGCAAGAGCACTTGCGAAAAATCCGAGGTTATTATTGTGCGATGAGCCGACAGGAGCGCTCGATACAAATACCGGATGTGAGATACTGGAACTACTGCAGAAAGAAAGCCACGAAAAGGGCAGGACTGTCGTAATGGTAACGCATAACAGCGCATGTGCGGAGATCGCAGACAGAGTTATACGAGTAAAAAATTCGACCGTTAAATCAGATGAAAGGGTCGAAAATCCCAAAAATGCATGGGATATTAATTATTGATTTTTTAGGAGTTTTTATGCCGGTTATTGATCTTGTCACAGGATTTCTTGGTTCTGGAAAAACAACGTTTATCAGAAAATACGCTCAGTACCTTATGGATGAAGGTATGAGGATAGGGATACTTGAAAATGACTACGGTGCTGTAAATGTAGATATGACTCTTCTATCTGATCTCAGAAGTGACAAATGTGAGATAGAGATGATAAGCGGAGGCTGTGACTATGACTGTCATAAGAGGCGATTTAAGTCAAAGCTGATATCGATGGGAATGTCCGGATACGATCGCATTATCGTAGAACCATCAGGTATTTTTGATACGGACGAATTTTTTGATATCCTTCATGAAGATCCAATAGACAGCTGGTATCGTATCGGAAGTGTGTTAACTATTGTGGATGCGGGGCTTCCTGAACAAATGTCAGAAGAAGCTGAATACTTCTTTATGGCGCAGGCTGCAAACGCAGGAAAGATCGTATTAAGTCATGTGGATACAAATCCCGGGCAGGAGAAAAAAACAGCAGACCATCTGAACCGGGTAATGGAGCAGTTCAAGTGTAAGAGGCGTTTCAGGCCGGAGAATCTTTTTTCTAAAAATATAGATGAATATACCAAAGAAGATTTTGCACGACTAACCCGGGTGGAGTATGTTGGTGCGGATCATGTGAAGATCACGAGCGTGGATGAAAACGGATTTGATTCTTTCTTTTATATGAATGTGGTGATGAAAGAAGAGGAGCTTACAGAGAAAGCACGCAAACTTCTTAATGATACTTCAGCAGGAAAGGTGCTTCGTATTAAGGGCTTTCTAAATACTCCCGATGGAAAATGGTTCGAGCTCAATATCACTAAAGAAGCGGAAGTAATCCGCGAAGTTCCAACAGGACAGTCGATCCTTATAGTGATAGGAGAAAAACTCGATAAAGAAAGAGTCTATTCTTACTTTGAGGGTGCGACAACAGTGTGACAGGTAAAAAAGCATAGGGATCATAAACTAAGACGGCGGACATTCGCCGTCTTTTTTGTTAATGACAAAAAATATCAAAAAGCTCTTATTGATAATGATTCTCGCGTAAATGATTGTTAATGATAATCATTGTATGATAATCTGAACAAGTTGCCGCGGTTAATGCAGACTAATTAGCTGGTGTTAATGATATGAGAGTGAAAAGGTTATTGTTCGTGTAACCAGTAACATAAAAGTACATTTGCATCACACAAAGAGAAAGGCATTTGGCAGCATAAGTTAGCTATAAACATTAGTTTATGGAGAGAGGGAATAAGTGATGGAGAAAAGAATGAAAAAAATACTGATGGTTTTATCTGTCAGTGTTTCAATGATCGCGCCTTCGATCGCTCCTGCTGTTCCGGTCATGGCAGAAGAAATTTTGGATGACAGCTCGGCAGAGTTTAGCGAAGACGGTTCGTTTTCACTTGATAGTGTTACTCAGGAAAGTGATGAAGTGGAAGAAGCATCGATCGATGAGACAGTGGTATATAAGGATGGAGAGTATACCGGAACCGGAAAAGGTTTTAAGGGTGATATTACTGTAAAGGTAACTGTCAAGGACGGAAAGATCGCATCTATCGATGAAGTATCGCAGGAGGAAACTCCTAAAAAGTGGGCAAGAGCATGGGAAATTGTAAAGTCTATCATTGAGAAACAGTCTACGGATGTAGATGATATATCTCATGCGACTTATAGTTCAAAGGGCATTAAAGCTGCCGTAAATGACGCATTAAAAGACGCAGTAGTGATTATATTTGCATCCGGCATCGGAACAGAAGATACACCGTATATCATTGCAAATGCAGAGCAGCTGGCAGCATTTGCGGCTAGCGTTGATGAAGGAAATCCGTACACCGATGAATTTATCGAGCTCGGGGCGGATATTGATCTTTCGGGCACAGGTAACTGGAATCCTATTGGAACAGAAGCGCAGACAACAAAGTCTGTAGATACTATTTTTAACGGACATTTTGATGGAAAGGATCATAAGATCAGTAATCTTAAGATTCATGATACTGTATCTTCTGCAAAGAGTCTGGGCCTTTTTTCTACACTTAACGGATCAGCGGAAGTAAAGAATATTGCTTTTGAAAATGTAGACATTGAGATAAAAGCGGAACAAAAGACATTTGTGGGATCGGTTGCCGGTGACACAGTAGCCGGTTCGCCTGTTGTTGATCATGTCAGCGCATCAGGAAAGATCAGTATAGCTGCCGATTCAGTAAAGATGACTATGAACGGCGGTATCCTCGGACGTGCGATGAAGGGCGCGGTTATCACAAATTGCTATACAGATGTTGAGCAGAAAAATGAAGATCCTGGAGAATGGGTAAACTCATATGTGGCAGGCATCGTCGGCATGAGTTCATTAAATAACGTGATCGTAAACTGCGGAAGCACAGGAAGTATCGAGAACATCACTCCTGCAAGCACAGGACTTACAGGCGGCATAGCTGGAATGTTTGCCGGAAAACTCTGGAATGTATATTCCACAAGTGATATCAGAGTCGTGAATTCCACAGGAAAGGCAGGATTTACAGGAGCGATCGCCGGACAGATAACGACATCCGGAATGACAAATGCAGAGGAGTATCCTGCTGCAGGTGCGCTTAGAGATTATGCATATTACGCTTCTGATGCAAAACTTAATGTATCTTCGTCGGTTGATACTGATGGTATTATCGAAATGATCGCATCCGGTACAGGTTCGCCTTACGACAAAGCATTTAAGGCAAATGCAATGAAGAAGGCAGAAATGTCTGAGGACAGTTTTGCTGATTTATTAAACGGAAATGCATCGAATGTAAGAGTACTGCTGAATGCTTATGATGTTACCGGCGTAAAAATGAACGCATGGGTGATGTCAGGAAATAAGGTGATCGTTGGAAATGACAAAGCTGAAAATGGCGAGGAGGTTTCTGACATATTTGCATCAGGAAACGGTTCAGCAGAAGATCCTTATGTGATCGAGACAGCATCACAGCTTAAGGCATTTGCAGCATCTCTTGATGACACATTTGATTACACGGGAATCTTTATCGCACTTGCAAATGATATCGATATTTCCGGTTCGGACTGGAAGCCGGTTGGCGGAAGTGACTATGCATTTAACGGTACATTTGATGGAAAAGGTCATACTATCAGCGGAATGACAGCCGGTTCTGACTCAGCTGCTTATGAAATGGATGCAACACCTTACTATGGACTTTTTGGTGTGCTTGAGTGCAAAGCTGTTGTAAAGAATGTCACTCTTTCTAATGTGAATATCAATGCAGTATCTAAAAAGTCTGTGATGGTCGCAGGTATTGCAGGATATATGCAGGGCGTCTCTGCAAACAATACTTATGCAGGAGCTGTGATCGACAATGTATCTGTACAGGGAAAAATCAACCTTACAACAGATGCGGGAAATAATTATGTGGCAGGTATTGCCGGCATGCAGTACAAGGGATCTATCATCAACAGTACTGTAGATATGGATGTAAACGGTGTTGTAAAGGATAGTTCCCTTGCGGAAGTCGGTGGACTGGTCGCTCTTTGCAACAGAGGTCTTGTAGCAAATTCTTCTGCATATGGCACAGTTTACGGCAGCGGAAGCCGGGTTCTCCGAGAAGGCGCAGATGAAGCAGATGAAGGAATGGCTATCGTGAGCCCTCTCGTAGCCTGCAACGCAGGATCACTCGTAAACTGTTATGCATCAGCAGATATCGAGACGAAAGAGTACAGCAAATATGCAGGAATGGTTTCCGGATGGATTACAGGAATCGGAAAATCATATAGATGCTGGTATGATGCTGACAAAAAAATGACAGTAAACGGTTCAGCCGTTGATCCCGTGTCAGCAGTCGGAACAGTAATATCCAAGGGTGTCAGCGATGAAACTTTTGAAAGCTATGCAGGAGGACTGACATTTGAGCTGACTCCGGTATCAGGAAATGATATTTCAAAAGCTTCAGAAGGCCTCAATAAATCCTTTGGTTCATTACCGATCGAAATAACAAGTTTCGGTATCAAAAACGATAGTCTCAGAAAATGGTCATGGCATAAGGATGAGGAAAAGAACCTTGCAGATGGTGACAATGCAGCTGTGACTTATACAAAGCCTAATGTCGAAAACCGCAAGGAAGAAGTTGTCCTGGAAATGATGGACGGCACATGGTACGGCAGAAGCACGGACAAGAACACTGTTGTAAAGATCACAACAGAAAACAATAAAGTCACAGGTACAGAAGTGATTTCCGGTGATAAGAGCGGTAAAAATTATGAGGAAGCTCTGGAAACTGCAAGATCAAGAGCAGTTTACGGTGATTTCACAGATTATGCAGCGGCTGATACTTCAGTATTTGACGGCGGTAACGGTACAGAGGAGTCACCGTACCTCGTAAGTACAGAAAAGCAGCTGAGATACATCGCAGAAGCAATCAATGCAGACGTGACCTGGAATAATGTATGGTTCCGTCAGACCGGTGATATCAAAGTAAGCGAAGAGGAATTCCTTCCGATCGGTTTTGCGCTCCAGCAGTACAACACTTCTACCGGTGCGATAAAGACTGCCGCAGTTCACGCATTTGAGGGAAATTATGACGGTGCCGATCACACGATCAGCGGTCTCAGGATCGGTAATGGTAAAAAATATGGACATATCTTTACAAATGGTATGTTCGGACTTGTTCAGGGAGACTATCCTGACAGATTCCTTCATGATGAACTTAGAAAATCCGTTATCAAAAACGTTCAACTTAAGGATGTAAAAGTCACAACTTCAAATGAATACGATACAACCGCAGCAACACTTATCGGTCAGGGACAGAACGGAACTTTCATTGAAAACTGCTCTGCAGAGGATTCTGAGATCAATGCATCCTGTGATGAAAGAAGTGCTAGAGTCGGTGGTCTTGCAGGTAGCATGGTTTACGGAGAAATCCGTGACTCAAAGGCAGATGTAAGCGTTAAGGCTGAAGTTAAGAAGAATTTCGCGGCTTATGTCGGAGGATTTGTGGGTATCACAAACCGAGCAACGATCATCAACTGCTACACACTCGGTGATGTAACAGCAAAGGCAAGAGATTATAACAAAACAACTGTCGGAGGATTTATCGGTCTCGACGCTTCAGCTGTCGTAAACTGCTACTCAAAGGGTAATGTCACAAGTGAAAGCACTACAGGTGACATCGGAGCATTTGCAGGACGTACAGCGGGTATCGCATCCAATGCGTATGACTACTATGATGCAAAAACAGTTCTGACAGTTGCAGGAAAGGCAAAGGACACTGTATATGCAGGTGCAGATCCGTACAGTGTCATTGCAAAGAATAAGACTGTAGGAAATGCGGATACTACAGATAAAGCTTTTGCAGAAAAGATGAACGGAACCGTGAAGAACATGACTACTGTTCTCAATGATGTAAGAGCCGAGTACTCTGATGAAAATGATCAGACAAAGTTTGACAAGATGTATATCTACTACACAGGTGACGGATCTGATCTTTATAAGTGGACACTCCTTAATGGCGTAACGGTATTTGGAGAAAAGGGTGGAAACGATGCACCGGCACCGGTAAATCCTGAAACTCCGGAGACAAATGTACCGGCGTATACAGAAGTGAGCTTCCCGACATCTGACGGTTCTACGATCACACTCAGCAGAAACAATGCAACGGGAGTGTACACTGATGCAGAGGGTGATATCGCAGTTGTTATCAGTACAAATGAGATTTCTGATCCTGATAAGAAGGGCAATGCAAAGGCAGATACAAGTGCTCGCTATTCTTATGCAGGAAAGAAGCTGAAGCCTGGTGTTAAGTCGTATGTGGTAGTAGATGGAACAGCCTATGTATATGGCAAGGATTACAAGGTATCAGTTAAGGGCGGACTCCACGCAGGAAAGCTCACAGCAGTATATAAGTTCAAGAAAAATGCTGCAGTTTATAAAGCAGGCATAAAAAAGATCACTCAGAGTGCTTCCGTAGAAGCGAAGACTGTTACAGCTGAAGATGTGACAGTAAAGCTTAATAAGAAGCAGACAAAGGTTGTAAGCATAGTCGATAAGGAAACAAAAAAGAAGATCAGCAAGAAGAACTACACAGTTGATATGTCGGCCAGAACAGTGACATTCAAGGGAGATTACGCAGGTACAGTGAAGTTTTGAAAAACAAAGTAAATGTAAGTAGAAAATGAATAATCGCCCGTCAGGATCATTGAGATATTCTCAGTATCTTGTCGGGCGGTTATTCTGTGCTTTTTTACATCTCCGGAATGTAATTTTCGGAAATAAATTCCTCAAACAAAGGAAGTGTGAAGGTTAGACGACCGTGCTCGGAGCCGTCAACGACCCCCTTTTGTATAAGTCGCTGTCGGTAAGGATTAAATTCATTTGTGGTCATGTTAAGCAGCTTTCGTATATCGGAAATTTTTGACGAATCTGCCTGTACTATACCGTAAGCAACATATTTATCCTTAGGTGACATTTCTGACCAGATTTTTTCGTAAACATATTCTTCAAGATACTGCTTGTATTCCGGCAGAGCATTCTTAAAATTACCATCATATTTCCAGGTTAGATATCCAAGAACCTGAAAAGCAAAAGAATATCCGCGGGTGGTCTGAGCCATTTTTAATGAAGTCGGATTATCTATATCAAAATTTTGACGGTAGTTTGCTGCGATCGTACCGATGTTGAGAGGTCCCAGAATGATCTTAGGAGCTCGATACAGGAAAGTAAGGGTTTTTACATTCTGCAATTCATAAATATTGTCGTAAAGACCTGTCATCAGCAGAAAAACAGGAAGATTTTCACGAACCAGTATTTGATAGGTGCTGCAAAAAACACGCATATCTTTGGTGTTAGTGACTTCATCAATGGTAATTAGTAGTTTTTTACCGTGTTTTTTTAGGCTTTCGATCATTTTTGAAAGTGCAGATTCAATATTTGTAATTGGAGCAACACCGCTGATCTCCATGCCAAAACCAAAGAAGGAAAGATTGATCTTAGCTGTTTTAAAAATCTGAGCAAGGGCATTATTGCTGCTCAATTTAGACGCAAGAGATTCTAAAAGATCCTTTTCTGGGTTAAGCTCTACAACGATCCAGTCTTTTTCCTTTTTGAGCTTGGAAGCGATATCTGTCATAAAAACAGTCTTTCCCATACCGCGGACTCCTGTGATCATGTATAGTTGCCAGGATGGATCGTCGGAGGTGAAATTTTCAATGACATCTCTTTCTTGTGATATTCGAGAAATCAGCTGTGACGGCTCTTTTCCGAATACAAGAGTATATGGATTTTTTTTAGTAGTCATAAAATATATCCTTTACTAAATATTTTTACTGTTCTTTACTGTTTTAAAATACATTTACTGTTCTTTACTGTTTTTGGCAACCGTGAGGTGTGTACCTTTTGGGGTATGATGCTATAATAAATTGGAAATAAATGATATAAGTGCTTAGAATATAGGTGTGAGGGTAAATTTGTGCACGACATCAGGGGAAGACAAATAAGGAGACACGAATAATGCTTGGAAGAACACATTTTTTTGTAGGAACAGCGACTGCGCTTGTAGTTATGGAACCGAAGACACTGCCGATTTTGATCGCAGGAACAGGTGCGGCGGCACTTGGCGGAGTAATAAGCGACGTGGATTCCGGAACATCGCAGGCTCATCAGGATGCAGATAAAGTTATCGCGGCATCAGTGCTCGCGATAGGTGTGGTCATAGTTTTGGAATATTTTTTTCACCTGGGGATATATAACAGATTGGAGCGAGACAGCAATATCGCCCGGATTCTGATCGGTTTGATGGCATTTATTTTGCTGTGTGCATTTGGAATGCAGCAGCCGCACAGGTCATTCATGCACTCGGGATTATCGCTTGTACTGCTCACAGCATGTGTTGGGATAATATTTCCGGAGATTGCACCGTACTTTGCTATCGGATACGCTTCACATCTATTCGTGGATATATTTAATAAGAAAGGTGAGAAGCTTCTGTGGCCGTATAAGAAAGGGTTTAGTTTTCGACTCTGCTCGTCCTATGGAATGGTAAATCACCTGCTCATGGCAGCGGGGATCGCGATCTCAGTATTGTACTTTGCGTTATCCGCACCGATACGAATGGCGTTTTGGAATGTAATGGCGCTTATAGCGCATTGATATCAATAATATTTGGAGAGTGACAATGGAAATTTACCACGGAAGTACCGTAATTGTGCAAAAGCCGGAAATTCGAACTGCGCGGTTCAATAAGGATTTTTACTTTGGATTTTACTGTACAGTATTCAGAAATCAAGCTGAAAGATGGGCAACCAGATTTGGTGATGGAGTTGTAAATGTATATGAGTACGTTGAAAATCCGGATTTGAAGACATTGAGATTTCCGGAATTATCTGAGGAATGGTTGGATTTTATAGCAGCTTGCAGAAGTGGTATACCGCATTCATATGACATTGTCGAGGGACCAATGGCCGATGATACTATATTCAACTACGTTCAGGATTTCTTGGATCAACGTATTTCTCGGAATCAGTTTTGGGAAATGGCCAGATTTAAGAAACCGACTCATCAAATCAGTTTTCACACAGAGGAAGCATTGAAAACGTTAAAATTTGTGAGAGGAGATGAGGTTCATGAGTGATGATAAGCTTTTTTATGCGTGTAGCTTGATCGAGTATATAGGGCGGATTACTCATAATAAGAGAGGTGCGCTTGTGCAAATGCTGGGAGATGATCTCAAAAGAATATATTCACATGCCGACGTTTTTCATTGTGAACCTATTGAAAAAGTAGCTGATGATTTTATCGAACGAAGAAAAATCGCAGAAGGAACTTATGATAATGTTAAACTTTCAAAGTATGAAGTTCCGGGGTATTGGGATATAGGAAAAGTGTTTGAACGACTTATTGAAGATGTTGAGGGAGATCTGGATAGGGTTGATGGTATCAGAAAAGTATATACATCATGGATTTCTGACAAAATTTTAAACTTTAATTCTGACCTATATTATCAGCCTAGAGATTATCTTGCAGAGTGTTATAGATCAGGGAAAATGATAGAGTGAATAATAAACGCAGCACATTATGACATCAAGGGTCAATGTGCTGCGTTTTGTTATCTAAAAATCTCGTCAGAGTCAAGGATGATGGTGAATGGTCCTTCGTTTACGAGACTTACGCGCATTTCTGCACCAAAAACACCTTTTTCAACGACGGGAACACTTTCTTTGCATTTAGCAACTATATACTCATACATCTCATTTGCCATATCGGGAGCGCCTGCATTGAGGAAATTTGGGCGGTTTCCCTTATGGCAGTCGGCATAAAGCGTGAACTGGGAAATAAGCAGTAGTTCGCCGTTCACATCTTTCAAAGCCAGATTAGTCTTGTCATTTTCATCTGCAAAAATTCTGAGACCAATGAGTTTCTTTACCATTTTGTCGGCAATCTCTTTTGTGTCATTCTGACCGATGCCCACAAGAACCAGAAATCCCTTTCCGATCTTTCCCTTAACTTCATTATCGACAGTTACATCTGCCTGACTGCAGACCTGTATTACAAACTTCATTAATAAAAACAGCCTTTCTATTTCTTAACCCGGTTATCATTTTTTATCAGTATAAACGTCGATCACCAGAGATGGATCGTAGTAGATTTTGTCTTCTTCGATAATAGAAGCCTTTCCGTCCTTTATATCAACGATATTAACTGCACAGTTTGCAGGTACGTGACCATGCCAGAAGTCAGATGGATCGTTGTATAGCGGATTTAAGAGACCTCGCATGGAGCAGCCGTGCATAGCTACCAGGATGGTTTTGTCCTTGAGAGAAGTATCTTTAATGAGGTCATCTAAAAACGGCTTTGTACGCTCGCAAACCTCTGTAATTGTTTCACCATCCGGTGCACCGCAGAAATTAAAGGAATCATTGTAAAATTTATTAAATTCATCTTGAGGAATAGGAACCTCGTAGAGATCGCCCCGGCAAATCTTTTTGTCCCAGCTGCCCCAATTAATCTCCATGAGTCGTGGATCAACGGAAATAATGAGGTTAGATGAGGTGTTGTTTTGAGACAAGATAAGTCTGGCAGTATCATAAGCGCGAACCAAAGGGCTTGCAATCGCCATATCAAAATGGACATCTTTAAGTCCTTTTCCGGTCTCAATCGCCAGATCGACACCAGTCTGATTAAGGGGTTCATTTTGGCGCCCTTGAAGGCGTTTTTCCTTATTTAGATTTGTTTCACCATGACGAACGATATATAAACGCATATGAAATCCTTTCTAAATCAAGCTAAATACAGATAGTTGAAATATCGTAACTATTCAGTATCTTACATCGCATAAGCTTACCGGGTCAAATCATGTGGTCTGACCGGAGAGAAAATCTATCGGTACGAGTATTCTTTTTGAAGTGATTTTTTGATCTTCGATCTTATAAGCGCCGGGACAAACCAGATGAGTAAGCGATATGGTTTTATATACGTAGATCAGGATGATTTCGGAAAAGGAAGTTATTTCTACCAATGGGGAAAAGATGTAAAAAGCCTTTTGGACTTCATAAAGTGCAAACAGAAGGGTGAAAAAAATGTACAATAAACCAAAGTAATGCAGATAAATCGGAGGGGGAGATTATTTATGAGGAAAAAAATGATCGTACTGCTCGCGTTGGGATTGGTACTGACAGGATGCGGAGTATCTGCATCAAAAACAGATTCAACAGGGGAAATTCACTCTTCGATACAGCATGAAACTGACTCTCCGGATTGGGTAAAAGCAATACCGGAAGCTCAGGATGAAGGGACAAAGCAGCTTTTTGTAGTTGCGGGGATGGGCATGGATAAGACAACAGCAACAATATCTATGCACGAAAGAGATAAAGACGGAAACTGGAAGCAGATCTTGTCAACACCCGGATACGTAGGACTGAATGGTCTGTGCATGGACGAAGATCATGCAGAAGGATGTGGGCAGACACCCATCGGAGTCTATCACTTCAATAAAGCATTTGGCATTGCGGATAATCCGGGATGCTCGCTCGATTATGTAAAAGTTACAGATGACACCTGGTGGTCAGGTGATGATCGTGAGAATATGCATTACAATGAGATGGTTGATATCAAGAACTATCCTGATCTCAATCTTGAAAACAGCGAGCACATCGTGGACTACGAATATCAGTATCAGTACTGTCTAAACATCAGCTTTAACGAGGACGGAACAGCAGGACGCGGATCAGCAATCTTCCTGCACTGTTTAGGCCCGTTAAAGCCCTATACCGGCGGATGCGTAGCAATCCCCGAAAACATCATGAAACTCGTGATGCAGAAAGTTAGCAAAGACTGCGTAGTAGTGATAGATACATTTGAAAATCTGGATGGCAGCTTCTAATAATTATTTTTAGACGTCATTACGTACGGTTAGTATAAGTGGCTTTCCCGAACGTGCCACTATAATATGTACCTCCCATGACGGCTCGGACAGACACTAAGCTCACGCATTGTCCTCATAAACACAAAAAAATCTGCGAAACTCGCCTATGGCTCAGACAGTTCGCAGATTTTTTCTATTCGGACAACGTGTTCACTAAGTGCTGCCGGCTAATTGTCATTAGAGGTACATATTATAGCTGCACTTACGTTATGGCTAATGTAAGCCTATATGCAGCGTACTTTTTAGCGGGCTGAGCGAAGCAACAGCCCGAGGATCCCGCCGAGCTGACGCGGGTCAATATCCATCCTCGGGCGTCACTATGTCACATCCATCATACGATACAAAGTCCAACACAAAACCACATTTAAAAACGTTGACAAACCACATATAAAAATCTAAAATCAAAAAAGAAACCAATTCATATTTCTGTTGCTTTGATTCAATTTATATCGCTGCATTCTGGTGGGACAGGATACGGCAAAACACAATACCGCCCGTAACGGGCAAAGTACCATTTGGGAGGTACAGTTTTGAGAAAATTGAATACTACGCCCACCGCAAAGTCGGATCGTATCGGAAAGCTGATAGATGATCTCTACGCAAAAATGCCTGAGATAGAAGCATCCCGAGCAGTCCTTCTTACGGAAAGCTATAAGAAGACAGAAAATGAGCCCATCGTAATGCGCCGTGCGCATGCCTTTGAGCACATCCTGGATAATATTCCGATCATAATCCGCGACAACGAACTGATCGTTGGATCAACGACCATCGCACCACGCGGATGTCAGACCTATCCCGAATTCTCCTACGAGTGGCTGGAACCTGAATTTGATACAGTTGCTGCAAGAGATGCGGATCCGTTTTATATTTCAGAAGAAACGAAAAAAAAGCTGCTTGAGGTGCATCCATACTGGAAAGGAAAGACCAGCAGTGACCTCGCGTCATATTACATGACAGATGAGACGAAAAAGTCTATAGATCACGCAGTATTTACACCAGGCAACTATTTCTATAACGGTGTAGGACATATCACAGTCAAATACTGGGAAGTTCTGAATCTCGGCTTTGAAGGTATCATAAAAAAGATCGAAGATGAGATGGCGACAGAACAGATAGGTGATGGGGACTACGCCAGAAAACATACATTGCTGGAAGCAATGATAATAAGCTGCAAAGCGGTTATCCGTTATGCAGAGCGTTACGCAGTACTTGCAGACAAAATGGCATCTGAAACTGCAGACATGAAACGCTCAGAAGAACTTAGGAAGATCGCGGAAAACTGCAGAAATGTGCCGAGACGTCCTGCAAAATCTTTCTACGAGGCATGCCAGAGCTTCTGGTTCATACAGCAGCTTTTGCAGCTGGAATCCAGCGGACACTCCATTTCAACAGGACGTTTTGATCAGTATATGTATCCTTATTTCAAAAAGGATATAGATGAGGGAAAACTTACCCGTGATGAAGCGCAGGAATATCTTGATTGTGTATGGGTAAAGTTTAATGATCTCAATAAATGCCGTGATGTGGCATCAGCACGAGGATTTGCAGGTTATTCCCTGTTTCAGAATCTTACTGTAGGTGGACAGAGTACGGAAGGTCTGGATGCAAGTAATGATCTCACGATCATGTGCATTTGGGCAGAAGATCATGTACATCTTCCTGCGCCATCACTGTCACTCAGAGTATGGAACCTCACCCCTCATGCTGTTATGAGAGAAGCCTGCAAACTCACCCGAACCGGAATGGGAATGCCGGCATACTACAACGATGAAGTCATAATCCCGTCGCTCATGAGCACAGGTCTGACACTTGAAGAAGCAAGAGACTACGGTATCATCGGATGCGTAGAGCCTCAGATCGGCGGAAAGACCATGGGTTGGCATGACGCTGCATTCTTCAATATGTGCAGACCGCTTGAACTGGTATTTACAAACGGATATGACAAGGGCGAAAAGATCAGTATCCAGACCGGAGAATTGTCAGAACTCAGAACATTTGATGATTTCTGGAATGCTTATAAAAAGCAGATGGAATATCAGATCTCTCTCCTTGTGAATGCAGATAACAGTAT
>CAMVTN010000041.1 GCA_947170415.1 uncultured Lachnospiraceae bacterium
GACTCACCTGATATTACCCTTGGAACTCCCTTTACAGGCGACGAAAGGACCCTCATTCCTCTTGCCGATACCCAATCAGGACACGACAGGAAACCATCAGCATGATTTCTTAAAATATCCCATCCGATAGTATTAGGTTCTCCACAGGCAAGACCTGCCATTATAGTCTGCAGATCACCGGTGACTATCTGTTCTTCTCCGGTTCCGAGTACAGCTCCCTTATACAGACAGGCTGCCGCATCTGCCTCACAGATGATAAACTTCGGCGGATCATCAGGATAAAGATTTGAAAAGTATCCAACAACAGAAGCCGCCAGACTACCTACACCTGCCTGTACAAAAATATGTGTCGGACGATCAACTCCGTTTTCCTTTAGCTGTTCTGATGCTTCCCTTGACATGGTTCCATAGCCCTGCATGATCCAGGACGGTATCTCCTCATAACCATCCCACGCCGTGTCCTGTATGATCACTCCATGTTCTGTCTCACGGGCTTCCGATGCTGCAAGTCTCACGCAGTCATCATAGTTCAGCTCTTCGATCGTAACCTTTGCATTTTCTTTCGCAATATTGTCAAATCTGGTCTTTGTACTTCCCTTTGGCATATGAACTACTGCTTTTTGATGCAGCTTATTTGCTGCCCAGGCAACGCCCCTGCCGTGGTTACCGTCAGTCGCGGTAAAGAATGTCGCATACCCAAAATCTTTTTCAAATTCCGGGCTTGTTAAGTATTCATAGGTCATCTCCGAAACGTCACGTTTCATTTCACCTGCAATATACTTAGCCATTGCAAAGGAGCCGCCGAGTACCTTAAATGCGTTGAGTCCAAAGCGATAACTCTCATCCTTTACATACAGTCCGCCAATGCCGATCTCATCTGCAAGTCCCTTTAAGTTTGCAAGCGGTGTGACAGAATACTGTGGAAAGCACTTATGAAAGTCACTTGCCGCTTCTACATTTTCCTTTGACATGACATTTAACCACCTGTCATCGCTCCTTGGCATATGATTATCTGACCATTTGATCCGTTCCATAACAATACCTCCTCGATCCGGACTTATTTTATATTTAACAAATTTTTGTACGATACCGTTATTGTTTTATTTTCTCGACAATTCACTACTTTCAAGGCATTTTGTGGTTATTTTCAACATAATTCTATCTTATCATCTGACAGTTCACTGTCAATCTTTTACAATGAAGTTCATCAAAAAATTTGACTATTTGATCAAAACCCAGGGTAACAAAAAGGGCAGCGAAGCTTTTTACGGCTTCGTTGCCCTTTTATTTCAATATATTCAATGCATTTTTATCTGTTTTCTCTGAAGTATGCCTGTCCGAGTCCTGCCGGCGGCTGATTTTCAAGCTTGTTTCTAAAACTTGTGATTATCAAAACGATTATAGTAACTACATACGGAAGCATCTTGCAAAGTTCCTGCTGTCCTCTTGATAGACCTGGAACATAGATATACAGGATGTAAAGCGCTCCGAAAAGGAATGATCCCCAAATCGCATTTACCGGCTTCCAAAGTGCCAGGATAACCAACGCTACCGCGAGCCAGCCACGGTCTCCAAATCCGTTATTTGTCCAGGTTCCACCGAGATACTCCATAACAAAATAGAGTCCGCCGAGGCCTGAGATCATCGATCCAACAACCGTTGCAACATACTTATATTTCATTACGGAAATACCTGCTGCGTCTGCTGTTGCCGGAGATTCGCCAACTGCACGGAGATTCAGACCTGTTCTGGTATGGAACATGAACCATGACAGTATCAGCGCTGCTATCACGGATACATACGTCATTACACCGTAATGAAAGAATATCTCTCCTATAACAGGCACCTTGCTAAGTCCCGGAATAGTCGCAGTATAAGCAGAAGCAGTGGACTTTACCGAGATCTGACCTACACCACCGGCAAGCTTTGAGATAGAACCACCGAAGAAGTTACCAAATCCCACTCCAAAAGTTGTAAGCGAAAGGCCTACTACATTCTGATTTACCCTGAGTGAAATAGTCAGGAAACTATAGATCAGACCGCCTATAGCACTTGCTATGAGCGCTGCCATGACAGAAACCAAAAATCCCACAAACGGAACCGGATTTTCTGTACTGTTCTCATAGAAGAAAGCACCCATAAGACCTGAGATACCACCCATATACATGACACCCGGAATACCAAGGTTCAGGTTACCGGATCTCTCAATAAGGATTTCTCCGGAAGCACCAAAAAGGATCGCTACAGCCTGTCCGACTGCCTGCTGTATGAAAATAATGATCGCCGACATCTCATGCCTCCTTCTTTCTGCCAAACCGGAACTTATACTGTACAAAATATTCTGCACCTATCATAAAGAAAAGAATGATTCCTGTTATGATATCGGATGCATTTTCGTTAAGACCAAACTGTGTAGCGATCTGGATCGCTCCCTGCTGCATAAATACAAAGAATGCAGATACTACAAGCATGGCGATAGGATTGAACTGAGACATCCATGCTACGACGATAGCTGTAAAACCTCTGCCGCCTGCAGTACTGGTAGATATGGTATGACTGCTTCCGCTAACAATGACTGCGCCTGCAAGACCACAGATAGCACCGGAGATCATCATTGTACGGATAATAACTCTCTTAACATCGATCTTTACATATTCAGCAGTCCTGCTGCTCTCTCCTACGACAGAAAGTTCAAACCCCTGTCTGGAACGACGCATATAGATCGTAACAAGTATTGTGACGATAAGTACCAGCAGCACATTAAGCCCATATGTACCGCCAAGAAGTTTAGGAAACCATCCGGCTTTAGACGCCGAATTAATGATACCTACTGTATTGGAGCCTGCAGGTTTCTCCCAAAATACGATCGCATAATTGATTATCTGCATGGCAACATAGTTCAGCATCAATGTGAAGAGCGTTTCATTTGTATTCATATAAGCCTTGAATACTGCAGGAACAACACCCCATATCATACCCGCAGCTGCACTTGATATGATGATAAAAACAAGGAGGATACCATTCGGCATTTTTTCTGCGCCATAGATCATCCATGCAGCAGAGACCAGACCACCCATAAGGATCTGCCCCTCTGCTCCGATATTCCAGAATTTCATACGAAAAGCCGGTGTGAGACCCACAGCAATAAGGAGAAGAACTGCTGTCTCACGGATAGTAACCCAGATGCGGTTAGGATTTCCAAATGCACCATTTATTATTCCAAGATAAACATTCACCGGGGATTCGCCTGTGATACCGGTTATGATAGCTGCGCAGACGATAAGCGAGAGCAGAACGGCAATGAGGCGCACACACATTGCCTGGCTCTTAGTTACATCATCTCTTTTTATCATGCGAAACAGCGGCTGTTTAACAGATGTTTCATTCATGTTACTCATTTTCTCCCTTTCCGCTGTCCATCATCAGCATACCGATTTTTTCTTTTGTGGTAGTACGTGCATCTTCTATTCCTGTCACCTTTCCACCACTTAAAACCATGATCCTGTCACAGAGTTCCAGTAAAACATCCAGATCTTCGATAACACAGATAACTGCGACACCCTTATTTTTCTGTTCATTTAAGAGATTATAGATCACGTAAGAAGAATTAATATCGAGACCGCGAACAGGATATGCAACCATCAGAAGCTCGGGATTTCTCTCTATCTCACGTCCAACCAGTACTTTCTGTACATTTCCTCCGGAAAGTCTTCGCACCGCTGTTTTCAGATCCGGTGTGACGATCTTTAACGAATCTACTATTTTCTTCGCTACTTCTGCCGGACCGGTCTTATTTAAGAAAAGCCCCTTACTCTCCCTATAACTTCTGAGCATCATGTTATCCACGATATTCATGTTTCCGACAAGTCCCATACCAAGACGATCTTCCGGAACAAAGGAGATCAGTTTATCCTTAGTTTCGTTTCCGTTTTCATCATAGAATTTTATCTCTCCGGACTCATATTTCTGCAGCCCGGCGATCGCTTCCAGAAGCTGTTCCTGACCATTTCCGGAGACACCTGCTATACCCAGGATCTCACCGCTTCGTGCTTCAAAGGAAATATCTTTAAGGATACGTACACCTTCGCGATTCCTTACTGAAAGACCTGAAACACTGATACATTTCTTTGGATCGACCGGTTCACTTCTGTCGATATTAAGTGCAACCTTTTCGCCAACCATCATTTCTGTGAGCTTATCAACAGACGCATCTTTTGTCTCGATGGTTCCAATACTCTTTCCTTTTCTTAAAACTGCTACACGGTCAGAAATCTCCATAACTTCATTAAGCTTATGGGTAATGATGATAATGGATTTTCCATTCGCTTTCATATTTCTTAAAACAGCAAAGAGTTTTTCTGTTTCCTGCGGTGTGAGAACCGCTGTTGGTTCATCCAGGATCAGGATATCCGCACCACGGTAGAGCACCTTGATGATCTCTACTGTCTGTTTCTGTGAAACTGACATATCATAGATCTTTCGATCGATATCAAGGTCAAAACCATATTTATCGATGAGTTCCTGAATCTTTTTATTTACTTCCGCTATACCGCCCTTTTTGTCCTTATCAAGACCAAGAACCGCGTTTTCCGCAGCTGTAAATATAGGGATCAGCTTAAAGTGCTGATGGATCATTCCTATTCCGAGCTCAAAGGAATCTTTTGGAGAACGGATGACAGTTTCCTTTCCATGCACAAATAATTGTCCCTCATCCGGAAAATAAATGCCGGAAAGCATGTTCATGAGTGTCGTCTTTCCACTTCCGTTCTCACCAAGTATGGCGAGGATTTCTCCTTCCTTCAGAGTAAGATCGACGTGATCGTTAGCGACTACACTACCGAACCTTTTTGTTATATTTTTAAGTTCAATCGCATTCATCTCATTCAAAATTCATTCACCTTTCCGACAGGTAATATTTTCATATTAGTTATTTAGAAAGAATAAAAGATGAGGCCACCTGTAAGACAGCCTCATCTCCAAATGTATCAATTCTTATTACTGAGCCTGAGCTGTAACACCGTCGATGATGATATCAAAAGCAGGTGCTGAACCAACTTCTGATTCATGGAAATATCCATCGGATACATAATCTGCATACTTTGCGTAATCTCCGCCTTCTGCAATGAGATCCTCAAGGGTCTTTCCGCCAACAGTAAATGTTGTTGTATCAAATACATGAAGAGAACCATCTGCAAGAGCAGCCTCAACCTCAGCTACCTTATCAGCAGTACCCTCTGCAACAGCCTTCTCATTAAGAGGAGTGATATTTACGCAGTTCTTGTCGTAACCCTCTGCATAGTCAACAGGGATCTCTGTACCATCAACAAGTGACTGACCTGCGATAGTGTAGTAAGCGCCCCAGTTATTTGCTGCTGATGTAAGTGCAACAGAAGGAGCTACGGAAGTCATATCTACGTTATATCCAACACAAGGAACACCTGCTGCCTCACAAGCTGAAGGAGCACCTGTTGTATCAGCATGCTGAGAGATCAGAACCGCGCCGTTAGAAATAAGGGATGTAGCAACCTCATTTTCTGCTGACATATCAGCCCAGCTGTTTGTGTACTGAACTTCCATTGTTGCGGAAGGACAAACACTCTTTGCTCCGAGGTAGAAAGATGTGAAACCGGAAATAACCTCTGCATAAGGGAAAGCACCTACATAACCGATCTTTGCCTTATCCTCAGTGATCTTGCCGCTCTCGATCATCTCATTGAGCTTAAGGCCGGCAACGACACCGGATACATATCTTGCTTCATAAATTTTTGTGAAATAGTTGTGGAAATTTGAAAGACCTGAAGAAGCAGCCTGATAACCTGTAGCGTGGAAGAACTGAATGTCAGGATACTCATTTGCTGCCTGGAGGAGATAATCCTCATGACCGAAACTTGTAGCGAAGATAGCGTTGCAGCCCTGGCTTGCGAGATCAACTGCTGCATCGTAGCATGACTGATCCTCGGGGATATTTGTCTTCTCGATCACCTGATCATCAGTAAGACCAAGAGCAGCCTGCATAGCATCGATACCAGCCATGTGGGACTCTGTGTAGCCTTCATTCTCATCACCAACATAGATAACGCCGACTTTGAGATTCTCAGCAGCGATCCCTGTGCCTGCTACTGCTGTTCCCTCAGATGATGCTGCATCTGAAGCGGCAGATGTGGAAGTTGTGGCAGCAGTAGCTGAACTACCGGTTGCACTTCCGCATGCACTTAAAAGGCTTGTTGCTGCGAGCATGATTCCCAAAAGAATGCTGCAAGTCTTCTTTTTCATAATGATTCCTCCTCTTAAACGTCAGATCAAAACTGTCAACAAGTTGTAATCTGATCAAACAGTTACGGATGTCCGATCAAAATCCGGATCATCGTGTTACTTATGTACAAAAGGGGAGTATCCATGTATACGCATGAACATCCCCCCTTGTTGTCCGAAAGATATTTTAACACACAAAAAGGAGTTGTACATACCTAAACTGTATCTACAACTCCTTTGCCGTATGAAATCACTTGAATTTATGCATATTCTACGCCAAAAAAATTTTTTTGTCAACATTTTTTGATTGATTAATCAACAAATTTTTTTGGACTCTATTTTATGTCGGATTCCTGTATACGATTCTCCTGTTTTTCTGCGTAAACATCAGCTTGTGCGCTTCGTGCGGACATTTTCTCAGCAATGTTTTTTGGAATCCCCAAAACATTGCACACTGCTTCCAAAAGGTCACCGGATATCTCCGAGATATGTCCACCGGACCTAAAGATCACTTCTCCATTACTTACGAGTACTGCATCCCTTTCAGAAGGATCAGACATGAAATCAAGCTCATCTTCATATATGGTCATTTTTTCAAGATAGGGATCATGACCCATAATACACGAAGAACTGCAGCAGCCACATTCATTGCACAGTCTGTTTCTGTGCAGTACGATGTCAAATCCGCTCTTCATGGTAACCCGCGCATTTGCTCTGTTAGGACAGACATCTGTACAGTTCCTGCACTTGGCACATATCGAACTGTAACCATCCTTTGTCTCAAAGACCGGATAATTTTTCCTGTCATAGTTTTTATCATGTACAGCTTCTTCCGCTGTTCTTTCCAAAGATGCGAGATCAACTTTATCCGGGACACTGACATCTTCTGCTGCTTTTATAAGTTTAGCTATATTTCCATATCCTCCCGGTTTCAGGAGAAACGACGATACGGTTACCGGTCTTATCCCTGTTTCAAGTACCTGCTTTATATTTTTAGTATCTATTCCTCCGGAAAAAGAAATCCTTAAATCCCCTGCCGCGCTGCAAAGCAGTGCTGCTGCATTTATCGACAGAGCATAAAGCGAAGGTCCTGACATATACATTGTTTCTCCCGGAAGAACATTGTCATGCACATTCACAGGAAAGGTGTTTGTCATTTTCACTCCAAATATCAGATCATTCTCTTCTGCCGCTGCCCTGCAATTTTTTGCGATCTGAGCCGCTGCCTCCAATGTTATATCATGCCTGAAACTATCCTCGGAAAAGTCTATCTTTTCATAGCCTTTTTCACAGAGGATTTCCTTTGCCCTATCCATTCCCACCAGAGTCGGATTCATCTTGATAAAAGTATTAAATTTCTTTTCTCTGATCAGATAAAGTGCGATCTTTTCTATATCTTCTGCCGGACATCCATGCATTGTTGATAAAGTAACCGTATCAGAAACGCAGGTCTCTTTCTCAAGTTCTGAAATAAAGCTCTCCTGCAGATCCGTAAATTGCCTTATCCACGCGATGTCATTTTTCCATTCATCAGTCCCAGACGCATCGCACATGGAATTTAAGAAATCATCGATCTTCGGAGATCTTATTCCTTCCAGATCATATCCGACGCTCACGATAAATTCCGGTTTTTTTCGTTCTTCAAGCCCCGGCAGCTTTGAGAAAGCCCTGATAAGCAGATATGCTTTTATATACTCATCCCGCGCCTCTGCCACGGTTAATTCCGTGGACCATTCGACATTATAAACCTCGTTCCCGACATAGATGCAGGGCTTCTGTATGCCAAGTTCCGCTCCCTCCAAGATCTGCACGGTTTTCAGTTCCATGACCGTTGCACCTGCCGCAAACGCTGCCACCAGATTTTCCGCGAGCTGAGTATGCGGTCCTGCCGCCGGTCCTATCGGCAGATCACTCTCTTTTTCCAAAACCTTTACGCCAAAAAGAGACTTTTTCTCATAGTATTCCTTAACACCCGCTTTATATAATTCTCCAAAAGGAAGTGGTATCATTCTATCGCTCATTTTTACCCCCGATCCGAAATCACTGTTTCAGAGTTTTTTCCACAACGCAGCAGCTGCCTCACGGCTCTTACTCAAAATCTGCTCTTCATCTGCCTGTACCAGTTTCCTGTGTCTCATCAACACTTTACCGTTTATTATCGTTGTATCTGTCATCGCCCCGTTCACGCCAAACATCAGATGACCATTTACATTATCCCCTGTAAGTGGAGTCACCGGATGATAATCTACAAGTATCACATCTGCCGGCAGTCCCGCCTCGATGGCACCATATCTTTCACCGATAATATCAGATGCAATAGCTGCGTTATTATCAAAACACATACGACAAGCTTCAAAAAAACCTCTGTCTGGTAATCCTCTCCTGTGCTTCTGCAGGATATTTGCGACCTTAAGGGATTCCATCATGTCATTTGTGTAACCGTCAGTGCCTAGGCCCACTCGGATTCCTTTATCCATCATAGTGATCATATCCGGTGCTCCAACTGCATTTCCCATATTTGATTCCGGATTATGTATCACCGTTGTCTTTCTTTCCGCGATTAGATCCATATCGTCTTCACTGATATGATTACAATGAACTGCTATAGAATTGTCTTTAAGTATCCCCATGTCATAAAAACGCCGGACCACAGATTTCCCATAAGTTTTTCTGCTGTGTTCCTCGTCATAGAGACCTTCTGCCACATGTACATGATAGCCTGCATCATGAACATTTTTTTGAGCACACTTTTCAAGCGTCTCATCACTTAACGTAAATGAAGCATGCAAGCCGATAAGGCCTTTCAGCATATTTGAGTTTTCATTATGTACCCGATCTATAAATTCTATATTTTCATTTACAGAATCATCTCTTTTTTCCATCCCATCCCTGTCAGATACTTCATAGGACAGGCATGTTCTGACCCCAAGCATTTTCGCTGCATCCGCGATCTTATTTAAGCTTCCCCGTATACCTCCGAAGCTCGCATGATGATCAGACACAAATGTCACTCCATTACGGATACACTCAATGTAGCAGGCCGCTGCACTGTAATATGTCTCATCCAGCGCCAGATTTCTGTCTATATGCCACCACGTACCATCCAATATTTCCAGGAAATTCTTTGGAGCACTACCTGGGATCGATGCTCCTCTCGCAAACTCACTGTAGATATGCTCATGATTATTTATATACCCCGGCATGATGAGCATGCCTTCCGCATCTATATATTCCGCATCCGGATATTTATGCAAAAGGAGAGCGTGATCCCCCGCTTCGAGGATCCGCTCTCCTTCTATGCACACTGCTCCCTTATCGTAAAAATGATTTTCACGATCACGGGTTATTAATATTCCGTTTCCTATCAGGATCTTACTGCTCATACGCAACTGCCTCCTGCTTCCCTTTATACGATTCATTAAATACTCATAAATACGATTTTACCTGACTTAAAAGTATCTCTTTACCTGTTTCAAAATACCTGTCCAGATCAAAAACGCCCTCATCCGCAAGGTACTGGAGTGTAGCGCCTTCCAACATGGAAACAAAATGCACCGGCAGATACTCCAGCATTTCCTCTGAAAGAGCAGGCACATATTTCCTGAGCATAGATCGTATTTCCTCTCTCCACTCCCTGAAAGAATGTGCAAGTTCCTGACTCGTAGAATCTCCAAGTCTGCTCTGTACCCAGAAATCGATCTCGGCATAATCATACTTCTTTTCACGAAGTATAAATTCTTTCTTCTGTCCTATAAACTGATCAAGCGCAGATTCCAGAGTATCTTCCGTCTCTTTCTTTATCTCTTCCCGGATCTCCAGACTCCTCTCTCTTACTCTCTTAAGCACAGCCATCATCAGGTCTGATTTTGTCTTAAAATAGTAATGAAGATTGGACTGGAGCATCTCTGCTTCATCGGCTATGAGATGCATACGGGTACCGCTGATCGTATGTTTTTCTATCGTGTCGAGTGCAGCGCTGATGATCTTTCCTTCAACTATTTTGTTTTTCTTTAGCTTTTTTTCGGGATCCATATATTCTCACGCCCTCACAGAATTTTTTTGCCTGCTGCATATTTTGCATCTATACTGCATTCTCCGGAGAGATAGATCATTCGCTCTGCTCTTTCATGCAGTGTCAGTTCTCTCATACTGCGAAGTGCACTGTCGTCGATGACCAATGCGTCAAACTCATATCCCGGTATGAAAGAACCTGTCTTTCCAAAATACTTTCCGCCGCCAAGGGTTGCCATATAAAAGGCATCCTTAAACTGCAGAGGCTTTACATCCTGATCCACATGACGCCAGTACATCTTTGACACCTGGATCGCATGTACCATAGCCTGCACGAGGGATAACGACGCTCCGCCCGCCACATCACTTCCAAGACCTATCGATACACCTGATTCGAGGAAAGTTCTAACAGGAGCGATTCCCGACGCAATATTAAGGTTAGAATCCGGACAATGCGCGATAAAAGTATGGTGTGCCTTTAAGATTGCTAATTCTTTCTCGTCAGTATACACGCAATGTGCCATGACCGCAGGATGCTTCTCATCTCCAAGCGCATTAAATAAGGCATACGCATCACCGTAATTCTCCGATGCAGGAACGAGTTCCTTAACCCAGGCGATCTCCGAAGGATTTTCAGACAGATGAGACTGTACACGAAGCCCCTTCTCTTCTGCGATCTTACCTATTTCCTTCATCAATTCATCACTACAGGAAGGGATAAATCTGGGAGTCAGGATCGGCATAGTCCTTTTATATCTGCCATTTATATCATCCAGCCACTTGCGTGTCTCTGCCGCTGATACTTCCGCGCTTTCTTCCGACAGACTTTCCGAACCATTCCGGTCCATATTAACCTTTCCCACATATGTTATGAGTCCGGTCTCTTCCAGCTGATCCATAAGGATCTCTGTCGCCTCTCTGTGAAGCGTACCAAAAATACATGCTCTGGTAGTAAAACTATTCTTCAGATCTTCAGTAAATATTGCATATGCCTTTTTCGCATACTCTGCATCGCTATATCGTGATTCCTCCGGAAAGGCATTTTCATTAAGCCAGTCCAAAAGTTCCATGTCCATCCCCAGTCCACGATAGGTATACTGAGGCGCATGTACATGCAGATCAGTCATTCCGGGGACTATCAGTTTTCCGGTATGGTCTTCTACCGGAAAGTCCTTGTACTGCTCAGGAATATCCGTAAACACTCCCTCACATTTACCATCCTTACATATCAAAAAGGCATCCGGCACGGTCTGCACTTCCCTGTCCTCAGTACAGAAAAGAACATCACCCTTTAATACAAAATCCAACTTCACTTTCGTGCCACTTCCTTTCAAAAACAAATACTACAAGATAAAAACGGAGCTTTAAGGAATTCTTATTCTTCTTAAAGCTCCGTTGCTGACATCTCTTATTTAGATGATGTAAGGGACAAAAGTACTTTTGACCCTGTCTTTATTTTATTATAAGTATATAATTTTGATCAGTCAATCAAAATTACTTATTCACCACGGAAGAAGATCTGTCCATCATCTGTCATCTTCTCAACGATAGCAAGTGAAGTAACTTCGTAACCACGCTCACGAAGGTAATCTCCACCTTCCTGGAATCCCTTCTCGATACAGATACCGATTCCGCAAACCTTAGCCTCTGCCTGCTCACAGATATCGATAAGACCTCTCATAGCCTTTCCGACAGCCAGGAAATCATCTACCAGAAGAACTCTGTCATCTGCATTTAGAAATTTCTTTGCAAGTGTAACTGTATAGTCCCTATCATAAGTAAATGAATGAACTACAGATGTATAAACATCACCATCAATATTCTTGCTCTTTGCCTTCTTCGCAAATACAACCGGCACATGGAACCATTTTGCAGCCGCGCACGCAATAGCGATTCCGGATGCTTCTACGGTCATGATCCTTGTGATTCCCGAATCCTTGTACTTCTCGTAAAAAGCCTTACCTATCTCATCCAAAAGATCAACATCGATCTGATGGTTCAAAAAATTGTCAACCTTTAAGATATTACCCGGACGAACCTGTCCATCCTGTCTGATACGGTCTTCAAGAAATTTCATAAGTGATTCCTTTCTTTACTTAACATTATAATACTTCATTATAACCCACTTTATTGCTTTGGAGCATAAAAAAATTGATTATTCAGTCTTTTTTTTTACAAGCAGATCATATAATGTCGGCTGAACATTAAATTCTTTCATGGCATTTTCCACTTCTGCCAAAGCAGTCTTTCTCGCTGCAGGAAGTGCAGGCTTTTTAACTGCACGGATAAGGATGTTCTTTGGCGTATGCTCGAAATCAATGAACTCGAGAAGCTGCGTCCTGTATCCGGCATAGGTCAGAAGATTTCCGCGTATTGAATCTGTAAGTAAAGCAGAAAACCGTTCCTGAACTATTCCAAATCTCGTCAGAACCGAAAGATTATCTGTCTTCATCTGCTGATTAAGTTCATGCTGACAGCACGGAACAGAAAAGATCATCTTTGCGCCCCATGAAACAGCGTTATATAAAGCATAGTCTGTTGCTGTATCACAGGCATGAAGTGTAATGACCATATCAACATCAAACGGACATTCATAACCGTTGATATCTCCAAGCTCAAAACGAAGACCTGTATAACCGTACTTTTTTGACGCAGCATTACACTTATCTATTACATCCGCTTTCAGATCAAGTCCGATGATGTTCGCTTCTATTCCTCTGATCTCCGTAAGATAATAGTAAACAATAAATGTAAGATATGACTTTCCGCATCCAAAATCTATGATATTAAGACGGCTTAAGTTTCTTTCACGTATTGTATCATCAATGATCTCAATAAAGCGATTTATCTGACGATACTTGTCATACATGGATCTGACGATCTTTCCATCCTTTGTAAAGATTCCCATATCGATCAGAGGTGCAATTATATTTCCCTCACGAAGAATATAATTTTTCTGGCGATTATGGTCGCCCGTACTCTGATTTTTTGCTATTTCATCAGGAGACAGCTTTTTAGCCTTATAAAAAACCTTGCCCTTTTTTGTAACCTTGATAGAAGCTTCTTTTGTATCAGACCAGGCATTTAGCTGCATAAAACGGTTATTCATAAGAACCGCACATTGAAACGCTATCTCATCTGATCCCACATTTTCATGAAAGACCTGTTTTTCCGTGTATTTAGCTATCTGATAATGATCTTTTACCGGAGACACTGTGATTTTCCTGTATTTATCAGCTTTATCAGCAGGTTTACTTATGATCAGTTTCTGAACTTTTTCATCAAAAATCTGTCCTATATATTGCTCTAATTCGCTCAATTCAATCACCTCTAAAACATCCAAGGTTTAGCTTCATTAAAACTTTGCGTATATCATACCGGCTTTATCATAACCGTTTCCGTATGCACCGAATATAACTACCGCTATGATCATAAGATACCACACAGCCCACCTTACAGGCTTTGGAAGTGCAGCAAACCTCTCTTTTAGAGGGTATTTATATTCCTTAAGCACACCGTAAATCACAATAATAATAAAAGAAATCGTAACTGTCCAGTAGTCAAATTGATCAAGACCAAACGAACCCAGATGTTTCACTAACTTATGCGGTCTGTATTTTATAAAGATCATCCGGAACATCTGAAAACCATCTTCCATTGTTTCCGCTCTGAAAAACATTTCGCCTATCAGTACGATAAATGTAAGCTTGATAAACCTGAATAATCTTACCGAAATGCTCTCTTCTGTCAGATGGATCTTCTCTAATAACGAAAGAAACGGCTTTTCCACTATATTCTCAATGAAGATCAGTACGAAATAATACATTCCGTAAAAAATATAGTTCCACTTAGGCCCATGCCATAATCCATTCGATATCCAAACGCAGAAAATAGCGATCGTCGGACCCGCAAAGTGACTAATGGTCTTTCCGAAAAGATTCTTTATATTCTTTGTAAGCTTCATTACCGGTTTTGAAACTGAAACCGGATAGAAAATATAATCTCTGAAAAATGTTCCGAGCGTAATATGCCATCTATGCCAAAAATCAGATGCATTCTTTGCAAAGAAGGGCTGCATAAAGTTTTCCGCAAGATCGATCCCGAAGATCTTTGCACTACCTATTACTATATCTATCGCACCGGAAAAATCCATATATTCCTGAACAGTAAATATAACTGCGCCAAAAAGCGCTATAGAACCGGCTTTCTCATTCCATTTAAATACCGAGTCCACCGCCGGTGCCAGATGATCCGCGATCATAAGCTTCTTAAAAGCACCGAGGTAAATCCTCTGATATCCGGCAGTTAAATTTTCATATGTAATAGGGCATCCGGAAAATAGTGCTTTGGCATCATCACCATATCGTGTGATCGGACCCTCGACGATCTTTGGAAAGAATCCCATGTAAAGAGCAACATGGCTAAAACTTGGATCTGCCTGTATATCTTCTCTGTAAACATCTGTAAGATACGAGATCGCTTCCAGCGTATAATACGAAATACCAAGAGGTATAGCCAGATTCAGCATTTTCCATTCTCTGGAAATATGAAATACTGTAAGAAGCTTCACAATATTCATCCCTGTAAAGTCCAGGTATTTCAATACAAAAAGAACAGCGATCAAAGACAGTATGCCGACAGCAAGTACTTTTTTCTTTCTTTTATTTTTTTCTTTGCGCTTAAGTTCCTTATTATCCGAAAGCCGCTGGATCGCAAGGCCCATCTGCCAGGTCCATATAACTTCTAATATGTGTATAAGAAAAAGCCATCCGCTAAGTGTTATGAAATAAAACCAACTGGCAAGTAAAAGAACTCTGAAGCGCTCTTTCTCCGGAGTAAAATTGTAGACAAGTATGACAATTGGCAAAAACAACGCAAAGTAGATCCAACTCGCATAAGACGGATCCCACCACAAAGCGATACATTTAAAAAACAATTCCGGTGTCATTAATATACTTCAAACTCCTTATTATCTCTCTCCCAGTCTTCATATGCTTTCTCACCATAATGATTCGGAAGTTTATAATTTTCAGAAAGATATGCCCCCATAAACGAACTTGCCTTTTCGGAACCCTTAAATGACAAATGATTTCCGCCATCCATCGTATCTACATTCCAGTCGATCCCCATATCCTCGATATGAAGATTGAGATCAACAAAGGGAATACCATACTTATCTGCATAAGCCTGAAGGACATTATGTCTTGACCAGGTCCAGCTATTTGGATTCGGAGCCGCCGTGAGCACCAAAGGTACCTTCTTTTCCTCGCAGAACTCACGAAATCTCTCTAAATACCTCATGCTGTCTTCACCGATAGCAGCCTGTTCTTCCCGATTCATGTAATCTGCCGGTCCTGTATATGGAACAGCCAGATCAGTTTTTATGAATCCTCTTAATGGATGCTCAACTTTCAGATCCTGATTTTTCTCCTTCATTTTTTTCGTGATAAACGACTTATAAAAAATATGATAGTGAAAGATCGGAAACAGATCTTCTATAAAATTAGTTGGGAGCGCATAATCATCCTTATGTGGATCTGCATCTGAAAAGATCGCGTCTGCTTCAAGAACTACAACCTTAGGATTCTGGGTATTAAAAGAAGCCTTTGTCAGCTCAAGTGCATCGCACAAACGAAGAGCACTCTCACTCATGCAATAGGAACTAATACCACGCTCCAGATAAAGCTGCAGTGGGGAAAATGTGCTATAGACTTCACTGTTTCCCGCAAAGATCACATCTATGGTATTCTCTTTTTCTTTTGAAAAGGATTCGAGTTTCTGATTGACCTGAACAATATTGTAAACCTGACCAAAATCAGGTTTTACAAGCGACGAAAGTATTGAAAGGATGATAACGAAGATAACCGCAAACAGTATCCCGTTAAATGAATTATTTTGATTTAATTTTTTTAGCATATTTACCAACGTACTCTGTTATTTTTTGATCATACTTGCTGCTTCGGGCTGTTCTGAATAGTGACCAAGCAGCAAGCCTTCTTAGTTTATCACATTTGCGCACTAATGTAATGTTAAGAAATATAAATATAATTCAGGACACAAAAAGAAAAGCAGTCCAAGCTGATAATGCACTTGGATTGCTTTTCCTGTATCATCTCATTTCATTTTTATCAGGTAGCGGTTCCCATTCGCTTAAACCGATACTCTGCCTGTAAAGAGCTTCCTCAAATGACATGCGGGGAAGATCCTCTTTTAAGTACTCAAGTAATTCGTCTATTCCATCACGAGTTTTGTTGTTCACTTCAAACACTCTCTCGCAACCTGCATTCTCCATCCACTGCCTGATCATAGGCACATTCGCATACGGAGAATCCGTCTTTGTGATAACTCCTATAAGCGGCCTCTGAATAAAGGTATGCAAACTTGGTCCAAACAGATTATAGGGTTCATCTGCTGCCTGCACCACCGCGATCACATCAGCTTCAAATGAAAAACAGGCAAGTCCCAGGCTGAAATATTTTGATTCAGCATATTCGCCGGGTGAATCGATCGTGTCTTCGCCGGTATTTGTATACTGAGTTTTTACATAATGAAGTTCTTCTCCCCTAAGTGCCTGAGTTAGCGATGTTTTACCTGCTTCACTCCTGCCCATTAAAAAAATCTTTTTCATCCTGTTAATTCCTGCAAACCCTGCATGTTCTAAAATTAAGATCTTCCCTAAAAAATCTCACAACTTCCTCTACCGAACTTTGAACATCAGAGAGCCTTCCGGTAATAATAAGTGTTCCGCAAAAGCGATCCATAAAGCCTATCTCGACATCACCGGATTTCATAGCTATATCTGCAGCCACGACAACCGCTTCCCAAGGTGTAAACTTTATGATCCCAATGGATTCGCCTGTATGATCTTCACCTTCATGTACTCCTATATGAAGTCCAAGATTTTTATATACAGTTTCATCCGATGGACTGAATATATGTGCCATACAGACTTCCCGCCCGGGAACACGTACTCTCGTCATACGAAGAGTCTTTCCCTTAAGCTTTCTGTAATCATCATGGAATATCTTTTCCAGTAATTCTTCTTTAGTCATCAAGCTGCATCCTATCGTCTGGTGATCCTGCAAACAACATATTCCAATTCGTCTCTGAAATAATTCACGATCTCCGTCATAGCAGAATTAACATCAGAAAGTTCCCCTGTAATGATCAAAGTACCTGTGAAGCGATCCGCAAATCCCAGATAAACATTTCCGCTTTTTACAGCTATATCAGACGCGATAACTGCCGACTCAGGAGGTGTCATATTCATGATACCTATTGCAGATGATCCATAGTCGACCTGCGGATTAAGTCCGAGTTTCTGATATATAACAGGAGCCGGTCCACCCATGATATGAGCAAAAGTTATTTCCTTACCTGCAACAGTTTCCTGTACTATTCTTATCTGTTCTCCGTGTTCATTAGCCATATGAATATTCCTCTCTTCTGATTAATATTCTATCACATCGGGCACAAACCGTCATCATTTTTAATATATTTTCACATAATCTCACACAAGTTTTCACAATACCACACATTAATTCATACACTGCATCTAGCAAAAAATATTCCGACTCACCATCGGAACATCCAGTAAAAAGTAAGCGTCATATATGCCCCCGGATTCCCATGCAGCTGATTTTTCTTCATAATG